>DATENV010000281.1:0-3087 GCA_035274805.1 Sphingomicrobium sp.
GAACAAAACCCGTCTCCCCGGCGCCCATGCGCCATTCGCGGCCCATATAGGGGCGGTTCGCTTCCAATGCCCGAAAAAACTGAGGGGGAGCCCGACGGGTTCCTTCAGGCTTCCCCGACTTCAGCTAGCAGGACTGGGCCGCGACCACGCCGCCGAGGATGGCGCCGGCGATGCCGCCGACGATCGCACCGTCGGTGCTGCCGGCGCGGTGGCGGCGGTAGCGGTAGCGGCGATGACCATCACTGCCGATCGCGCTGCCGATGGCGGCACCGGCGATGCCGCCGACGGCCGCGCCCGCGGCCGGGTTCGTGCAGCGGCCGTAACCGTTGTAATACCGGGACGAATAGCCGTAGCCGGGGTACGCGTAGCCGCCGTAGCTGTAACCGGGATAGCCGTAGCCGCCGTAGCCATAGGCGGGGTAGCCATATCCGTAGCCGGACGACGGATAGCCGTAGCCGCCGTAATATCCGCCATAGCTGTACGGCCGATACCCGCCATAAGCCCCATAGCCATAGCCGTATGACGGATAGGCATAGCTATAGCTGCGGTAACGGTGCCGGGCGTCGGCCGTGCTCGGCAGCGCAAGCAGCGAGGCGGCCGAAAGCGCGAGGACGATCAGTTTTTTCATCGAAATACTCCTCGGACGTACGCGTCGGCCGCGGAGGGGACAGGCGGCGCGACTCGCAGGCGCTGCTGCGCCTTCGAAGCTGTCACTGGAATGAATGGTCGTTTCAGGAACCCAACGAATAATCGAGCCCGATGTCGACCGCGGGCGCGGACTGGGTGATGCGCCCGACTGAAATGAACTCCACGCCGGTTTCGGCGAGGAAGGGGATGGTCTCGAGCGTCACCCCGCCCGACGCCTCGAGCGGAACGCGGCGGCCGACCAGCCGGACGGCTTCGCGCAGCTGCGCCGGGTCCATGTTGTCGAGCAGCAGCCGGTCCGCCCCGGCGGCGAGCGCCGCTTCGATCTGGTCGATCCGGTCGACCTCGACCTGCACCTGCAGGCCGGTGTTCGCGGCCTTCGCTCGCCGCACCGCTTCGGCCACGCCGCCGCACACCGCGACATGGTTGTCCTTGATCAGAACGCCGTCGTCGAGCCGCATGCGATGGTTCTGCGCGCCGCCCATCCTCGCCGCATATTTGTCGAGCGCGCGCAGGCCCGGGATCGTCTTGCGGGTATCGAGAAGGACAGCGCCCGTCCCTTCAATCGCCTCGACATACCGACGAGTCAGGGTCGCGATTCCGGAAAGGTGCTGGAGCGTGTTGAGCGCCGAGCGCTCCGCCGACAGCATTGCACGCGCGTTCCCGCCGAGCCGCATCAGGGTGCTGCCGGCAGCGACGCTGTCCCCGTCCTTGACCACGATCTCGATCTCAACCGCGACGTCCAGCGTCCGGAAGAAGGCGGCGGCAATTTCCAGGCCCGCGACCACAATCGCCTGGCGTGCATTCATCTCGGCCGTGAAGCGCGAGTCCGCGGCGATCGTCGCGTTCGACGTCACATCGCCACCGCTGCCGAGATCCTCGGCGAGCACGCGCTGAACGAATTCGTCGATGTCGAAGCCTTGAGGAAGCATGGCCCGCGTCTAGGCGAGCGGTGCGGCAGCCGACAAGCTCAGTGCGCCGGCTCGGGCGCCTTGCGGAGCTTCCACCGCCCTTCGACCCACTGGTAAGCTCGCGCGTCGTTCGCCTTGAAGTCGTCGCCAGTCCAGGCGTGGACCGTAACGGTCACCAGGCTGTCGTCGATGTCGATGCTATTGAAGCTCTGTTCCTGCTCGCGCACGCGCGTCGAGGTGGCGGTGCCCGCCTGGACCACGAGCACGCCGCCGGCGCGCGTGACGAGGTCGCCTGCGTCCTGGCTGGTCGCATGATGGGCGTGGCCCGCGAGGACCATGTCGACGCCCGATTCCTCGACCGCATCGAGCGCCAGCTCATGGCGCCCGATTGCGCGTTCGATCTGCTCGCCGACCTGCAGCGCGAACAAGGGATGGTGAGTGACCAGGACGCGCACCGACTCGCTCGGCGTGCGCGAAAAGGTCTCGCGGATGAACTCGACCTGGTCCTGGTTGATGCGGCCGTCCTTGAAGGTGAACGAGCGCGCAGTGTTGATGCCGAGCACCGCAACGCCGGGAAGCTCGATGAACGGGCAGAGCGTGTCGTCGATGAACCGGCGGTAGCGGGCGAGCGGCGACAGAAATCGGCGAAGCACGTCGTACAGCGGCACATCGTGATTGCCGGGAACGCCGAGCACTTCGTGTCCCCGCTCGCGTAGCCCGTCGAGGAATTCACAGGCGTCGCGGAATTGCTCGGTGCGGGCGCGCTGGGTGAAGTCGCCGCTGATCACCACTAGGTCGGGCTTCAGCTTGTCGACCTGCCAATCGACGGCCTCGACGAGCCGCTCGTCGTGGGCGCCAAAATGGAGGTCTGAGAGGTGGACGAGGCGAGTCATGGCGACGCGCTCAAGAACGCACCGCGTCGCCACGGGTTCAGTGATTCAGCAGCAGCATTAACTTGGCGTCGACGCCGAACCCTTGGGCGCGCATTTGCTCGATGAAGTTCGGGATGTCGGCGCGCGGCACGAGATGGACATTGATGTCCTCGCTGTCGTCGCCGCCGCCATCGCCGACCTTGCGGACACCATGCGCGCGAACCAGCGTGAAGCCTTCCGCCAGCATACCGGGCGACGAATAGAAGTCACCGAGCCGTTCGACGTGGCTTGCGGTGAACCCGGTCTCTTCCTCGAGCTCCTTGATCGCGGTCGCTTCGACCGTCGCGTCCGGATCATGATCGCCAACCAGCCCGGCCGGGAGCTCCACGCAACGACTGCCGGTCGGCACGCGCGGCTGGTCGACCAGGATCACCTTGCCCTCATGCTCGGCGAGGATGACGACCGCGCGGATGTCCCGCGCCCGGCTCGCATATTCCCATTTCCCGCGGCGTAAGGCCCGGACAAACTTGCCTTCCCACATCACCTCCAGCGGAGGCAGCTCGTCCAGCTTCATAGCTCGATCAGCTTGTCGGGGATCTCATTGGTGTCGGTGGACGATCGCGGAAAATGCTCGGCGAGCACCGCGCCCACCCGCTCGA
>DATENV010000282.1:0-2924 GCA_035274805.1 Sphingomicrobium sp.
GCGGCTGCTTGGGCGCGAAAGCGACGGCGGCGCGGGATTTCATTTCGATTCTCCGTTCAGGAAATTGCGTATCCAATTCGCGACGCGGGCGCTGTCGTTGGGCGCGTCGAGCGAGGCGATGGCGGCGTCGGGGTCCGGCACCTGCTCGTAGCGGTGCTCGATCAGCGCCTTGGTATAGGCAGGCGAGAATTCGGGGTGGAACTGGAAGGAGATCGCCGGCCGGTCGGTCCAGGCGAGGGCCGCGTAAGGCGTGAACTCCGACGTCGCGACGACCTCGGTATCGGGCGGCTGGACGACGACCTGATCCTGGTGCGACACGGGTGCGGCGATTTGCTGAACCGGCTCCATCCACGGCTCGGTGCGGACGATCGAATAATGATGCAGGCCGGCGCCCCAACCCTTTTCCGATTTCTCGACATGGCCGCCGAGCGCTTCCGCCATCACCTGATGCCCGAAGCAGATACCGACCATCTTGCTGTCCCCGGCAGCGCGGATGAACCCGCACAGAGGCTCGATCCACGGCAGCGGATCGTAGACGCCGGCGGGTGAGCCGGTGATCAGATAGGCTTGGTGCGGGGCGGACGGCAGCTGCCCGGCCGATACGTCGAAGGTCTCCACCTCGAACCCGTCGCCGAGCAACCGCTCGAACATCGCGGGGTAATCGCCGAACCGATCGGCGAGCTGACCCGGCGGACGGCCGGTTTCGAGAATGGCGATCTTCATCGGCGGCGCCTTGCCACCTCGCAGCCGTTCGGCCAATGGCTTCCACGTCGAAAGAGGGGACAGCATGGCAGACTCTCCGCTTGCCGGCCGCCACGCGCTGATCACCGGCGGAGGCACGGGAATCGGCGCCGCGGCCGCCGCTCACCTCAACAGCACGGGCGCGAAGCTGTCGCTGCTCGGCCGGCGCATCGAACCGCTGCAGGCGGTAGCCGAAAGCTACGGCGGCTCGGCCATCCAGTGCGATGTCACCGATCCCGCGCGCATCTCTGCCGCCTTCGACCAAGCGCGCGCGGCGAACGGGCCGATCGACCTGCTGATCGTCAATGCGGGGATCGCCGAGAGTGCGCCGTTCCACAAGATGACTCGCGAAAGCTGGGACCGGATCGTCGGGACCAACCTCACCGCCGCGTTCGAATGCGCGCGCGCGGCGATCGGCGACCTGCTCAAAAGCGACAACGGCCGGCTGGTGTTCGTCGCGTCGGTCGCGAGCCTTCGCGGCGTCCCCTACGCCGCCCATTATGCCGCATCGAAGCATGGGCTGCTCGGCCTGATGCGCAGCCTCGCCGCCGAATATGCGAAGACCAGCCTGACGGTGAACGCGGTTTGCCCCGGCTATGTCGACACGCCGATGACCGATCAGTCGGTCGCGCGGGTGTCGGAGATCACCGGCCGCAGTGAGGGCGATGCACGGTCAGCGATCACCAGCATGAACGCGAGCGGCCGGCTGGTCGACCCGCAGGCGATCGGCAACGTGGTCGCGATGCTGTGCCTGCCGCTCTCCCGCGACATCAACGGGGCGGCGATCACGCTCGACGGAGGCACCAGCGCGTGACCTTCGACGCGGCGACGTTCCAGCCGAAGCACTTCCTGTGGAAGCTCGAGGATGGAGTCGCGACGGTCACCCTCAACCGCCCCGAGCGCAAGAATCCGCTGACGTTCGAATCCTACGATGAGCTCCGCGACACGTTCCGCGCGTTGAACCACGCGCGGGCGGTGAAGGTCGTTGTGTTCCGCGGCGCCGGGGGCAATTTCTGCTCGGGCGGCGACGTGCATGAGATCATCGGCCCGCTAACCCGGATGGACTGCGACGGGCTGCTGAGCTTCACCCGCATGACCGGCGACCTGGTGCGGGCGATGCGCGCGTGCCCGCAGCCGATCATCGCCGCGGTGGAGGGCGTCTGTGCCGGCGCCGGCGCGATCATCGCCATGGCCAGCGACATCCGGTTCGCCGAGCCAGGCGCCAGGACGGCGTTCCTGTTCAGCCGCGTCGGGCTCAGCGGCGCCGACATGGGCGCCTGCGCAATCCTGCCGCGGCTGATCGGCCACGGCCGCGCCGCGGAGCTGCTGTTCACCGGCCGCGCGATGACGGCGGACGAGGGGTTGGCCTGGGGCTTCTACAACCGCGTGATCGAGGATGTCGCCGCCGAGGCTTACGCCCTCGCCGAACAGCTGGCTCAGGGCCCGACCATCGCCCATGCGGTGACCAAGTGGCAGCTCGACGCCGAATGGAACGTGACGATCGACGAGGCGCTCGAGATGGAAGCGCGGGCGCAGGCCCATTGCATGGAAACCAACGACTTCAAGCGCGCCTACGAAGCGTTCGCCAAGAAGCAGCAGCCGGTGTTCCAGGGTGATTGAGCCCCGTTCCGTCACCCCCGCAAAAGCGGGGGTCCCGCTGCCTTTCGGGCGCCGCTTGAAGAAGAGCGGGATTCCCGCTTTCGCGGGAATGACGAGCTGGTGATGAACGACAAATCCCACCTCTCGTGGCCCTTCTTCGAGGATCGCCATCGCGAGCTGGCAGCGAAGCTCGAGGAATGGTGCGCTGCGACGATTCATGACGCTGAAGCGTCAGATCCGGATGCCGCCTGTCGAGCCCTCGTGAGGGAATATGGCCGCGCCGGCTTCCTCAAGCTCGCCGTGTCCGACGGCAAGAAACGGCCCGACGTCCGCAGCCTCGCTTTGTGCCGCGAGATCCTCGCGCGGCACCACGGCCTCGCCGACTTTGCCTTCGCGATGCAGGGCCTCGGGTCGGGCGCGATCTCGCTGTTCGGGACGATCGAGCAGAAGCGCGAGTGGCTGCCCAAGGTCGCCAGCGGCGAAGCGGTCGCGGCGTTCGCGATGACCGAACCCGAATGCGGATCCGACGCCGCGAACATGTCCACCTCGGCAATGCGCGACGGCAACGAATGGGTACTGGTCGG
>DATENV010000283.1:0-6928 GCA_035274805.1 Sphingomicrobium sp.
TCATCGTCTCGCGGGCAATGTCATAGACTTGCCAGCCGATGACGATGACCATCGCCATTTGCGCGATCGTGGTTGCGAGACGCGCCAGCCAAAAAAACCGAAATGCCGGGATTCGCAGCGGTTCGGGAAGCAGCCTCACCCGCGGCTGACTAGGGGTGGGACGGGGTGGCGGCAACTTCGACGACCGCGGCCGGACCAGCGAGCCGGAAATAGCGGATCAGCCACGGCATCGTCAGCCCCTGTACCAGGATCGAGAAGGCGACGACTACGAAGGCGGTGACGATGATCGCGCCGCGCTCGGGCACGCTTGCCGGAACCGCGAGCGCGAGCGCCAGCGCAAGCGCGCCGCGCAGTCCGCCCCAGAACAAGGTGTGCTGATAGCTCGCCGGGAGTCGCCAGCGGGAGCCGGCGAACAGCGTCGCCAGCGGATAAACCGATAATCCGCGCCCCGCGAGCACGAGGAGGATGGCGACCGCTGCCGCGGCCCATCCGAGCCGCCCGAGCGGCTGGTTCGCGACGCTCATTCCGATCAGGATGAAGACGAAGCTGTTGGCAAGGAAAGCAAAATATTCCCATGCCCCGTGAACGCGCTCGCTGCCGGCGGGCGAGAGGAATCGAGTGCCGCCGCTTCCGATCAGCAGGCCCGCGGTCAAGGCGCTGATGATTCCGGATGCGTGGAAATGCTCGGCGATAAGGAACGACCCGTAGGCGGCGAGGGTGGTCAAGGTGACCTCGACCAGGGGGTCCTCGGTTCGGCCCACGATCAACAGGACCACGGCGCTGACGATCAGGCCCATCGCGACCCCGCCGCCCAACGTCCAGAGGAAGGTTGGGACAATGTTGATCGCACCTGGCGACGCGCCCGAGGCGATCGCGGCGAGGACGGCAAAGCCGACCGCGGCGACGCCGTCATTTAGCAGGCTCTCGGACTCGACGACCATCGACACGCGCGGCTCGCAGCGCATTTCGCGGAACGCCGCGATCACCGACACCGGGTCGGTGGCCGCGATGAGGACGCCGAACAAGGCCGCCCCGATCCAGCTCCACCCGGCCAGCCAGTGCATGCCTCCCGCAACCACGGCCGCCGCGATGCCGACGCCGATGAAAGCGAAGGTCAGCGTCAGCATGAGCTCGCCCCTGAACCGCTTCCATTCGAGCTGCAGCGCCGCTTCGAAGACGAGCGGCGGCAGCAGGACATTGAAAATCAGCCCGCGCGACAGCGGCAGATCGGGCCCGTTGGGGAGCAGCGCGATCAGCAATCCGGCGGCGACCAGGCCGACGATGTAGGGAAGCCCCAACCTGCGCGTGATCATCGCGATCAGGCAGGCAACGAGGAGCAGCACTCCGATGGGAGCAAGCGATACGCCGGTCATAGCCGATCGCATATCAGGCGCGCCGAATGACGTCTGCTCGTTTTGGACTAGGAGAACAGAAGGGGATCAGTTACGCATTCGTGATGGCCAAACCGAAGTCCCGATATACGTGCCAGGCCTGCGGGTCGGTCTCGCACCGCTGGCAGGGGCAGTGCCCCGATTGCGCCGAGTGGAACACGCTGGTGCAGGAGAGCGCGGAAGTGTCGAGCATCTTCGCCGCGAAGCACAATCTGCAGGCCGGCGGCCGCCTAATCCCCCTGGTCGGGCTGGAGACGCCCGCGGCGCTGCCAGAGCGGCTGCCGAGCGGGCTCGCCGAGTTCGACCGGGCGATCGGCGGCGGGATCGTCGCGGGGTCGGCGATGCTGGTCGGCGGCGATCCGGGCATCGGCAAGTCGACCCTGCTGCTGCAGGTCGCGGCACAGCTTGCCGCTGAGGGCCACAAGGTCGTCTACGTCTCGGGCGAGGAATCGGCCGAGCAGGTGCGGCTGCGCGCGGTCCGGCTCGGCCTCGGCGCAGCGCCGGTGCGGCTCGCGGCGGCGACGTCGGTGCGCGATATCCTGACGACCATGGGAGACGGCGAGCCACCGGCGTTGCTGGTCATCGATTCGATCCAGACCATGCACAGCGACCTGATCGAGGGCGCGCCGGGCACCGTCAGCCAGGTCCGCGCCTCGGCGCAGGAGCTGGTCCGCTTCGCCAAGGAGCACGGCACCGCGGTCGTGCTGGTCGGCCACGTCACCAAGGACGGGACGATCGCCGGTCCGCGCGTGCTCGAGCATATGGTCGACACTGTGCTGAGCTTCGAAGGCGAGCGCAGCCACCAGTACCGAATCCTCCGCGCGATGAAGAATCGCTTCGGCGGTACCGACGAGATCGGTGTGTTCGCGATGGAAGGCGCCGGCCTGACGGAGGTCCCGAACCCATCCGCGCTGTTCCTGACCCACCGCGGCGAGCCGGTCAGCGGCACCAGCGTGTTCCCGGCGATCGAGGGCTCGCGGCCGGTGCTGGTCGAAATCCAGGCGCTGACCGTACGGCTCGCGACCGGGGCGACGCCGCGCCGGGCCGCGGTCGGTTGGGACAGCGGCCGGCTGGCCATGATCCTCGCGGTGCTGGAGGCGCGCTGCGGCATGAGCTTCGCGACGGCCGAGGTCTATCTGAACGTCGCCGGCGGTTATCGCCTGACCGATCCCGGGGCCGATTTGGCCGTCGCGGCCGCGCTGGTGTCGGCGATGTCGGAGCGGCCAGTGCCGAGCGAATGCGTGGTGCTGGGCGAGATCGCGCTGTCGGGTGAGATCCGCCCGGTCGCGCATGCGGGCTTGAGGCTCAAGGAATCGGCCAAGTTGGGATTCGAAAGCGCGTGGGTGCCCAAGGGCACTAAGGGAGGCGATGGCCTGCGCCTCGCCGAGTTCGCGAACCTGCGACAGTTGGTGGATCAGGTCCTCGCGCGTTAGCGGACCAGCTCCGACTCAACCCCCAACGGTATCCCGCACGACGTACAGCGGGCGCTGCTTGGTCTCGGTGAGGATGCGGCCGACATATTCGCCGAGCACGCCCAATGAGATCAGCTGCACGCCGCCGAGGAACAGCACCGACACCATGATCGACGCATAGCCGGGGACCGGATTGCCGAAGAGCATCGTCTGCAACGCAAGGAACCCTGCGTAGCCGAGCGCGAACAGCGCGACGAGCGCGCCGATGTAGCTCCAGATGCGCAGCGGCACCGTCGACGCCGAGGTGATCCCGTCAAGCGCCAGCGTCCACAGCTTCCAGTAATTGAATTTGGTCGTCCCGGTTTCGCGTTCGCTCCGGTCATATTCCACCGCTGCCTGCTTGAACCCGGCCCAGGCGAACAGGCCCTTCATGAAGCGGTTGCGCTCGGGCATCGCGCGGATCACGTCGACGACCTTGCGGTCCATCAGCCGGAAATCGCCGGCATTCTCCGGAATCTTGTCCTGGCTGACCATATTGTGCGCGCGGTAATAGAGGCCGGCGGTAAGGCGCTTGGCGATGCCGTCACTCTTGCGGCAGCGGCGGACGCCGAACACCATCTCATGGCCTTCGCGCCACTTGGCGACCATCTCGGGCAGCACCTCGGGCGGGTCCTGCATGTCGACATCCATCGGGATGACGGCGTTGCCGCGGGCGTGGTCGAGCCCGGCGCTCAGCGCCGCTTCCTTGCCGAAATTGCGGGACAGCGAGAGCGCCCGAACGCGCGGGTCACGCTGATTGGCGGCGACGATCGCCGCGAGCGTCGCGTCGCTGCTGCCGTCGTCGACGAACAGGATTTCCCAACCCTCGTCGGAGGCGATGCCGTCGAGGATGATGCCGACTCGCTCGACGAACGGGAGGATGCCGTGCTCCTCGTTCTTCACCGGCGTGACGACGGACAGCAGCGGCGCGACCATCCCGCGCTTGACGAGCTGAGCGCGGAGGTCGCCGACCGACGGCGGCGAGACGAGCACCGGTTTCTTGCGCTGAGCGGCCATTCTTCCTCCCTTTGAGCGGGAGGCTAGATCGGAATGGTTTACGAGACCTTTACTTCTGCGCGCCACGAAGGGGCAGCAACCGGGGGATTGAATGGAACGCGCCGTCTTCGACCGCATGGCCGAGCTCGACCAGGATCATTGGTGGTTCATCGCCCGGCGACGCATCTTGAAGGCGTTGATCGCACGCGTCGTACAGCCCCCGAAAAAGGCGCGGATCCTCGAGGTCGGCTGCGGGACCGGCCACAACATTCCGATGCTGAAAGCCTTCGGGAAGGTCGAAGCCAGCGAGCTCGACCGTTCCGCCCGCGCGCTTGCCAACAAACGGCACCCCCGCACGGTCAAGGAAGCCAGGCTTCCCGATCTATCGAGGTTCGAGCGCAACGCCTATGACCTGATCGCCTTGCTCGACGTGCTCGAGCATGTTCCCGACGACCTCGCTTCGCTTCGCGCCATCCACCGCCGGCTGAAGCCGGGTGGTGCGCTGTTGCTGACGGTGCCCGCCAACCCGTGGATGTGGAGCGCGCACGATGCGGCGCACCATCATTTCCGCCGGTACACGAAGAAGCAGCTGAAGGACCTCTTCCTGCGGTCGGGCCTCGAAATCCAGCTACTCAGCTACTTCAACACTCTGCTGTTTCCGCTCGTCGCTGCCGCGCGGGTCGCCGGCAAGGTCACGCGCAGGGAGTCCGCCGATGACCGCCTGCCGAGCGCTCCGGTCAACGCGGTGCTGCAGAGGGTGTTCGGGCTCGAGGCGGCTCTCATCGGCCGACTGCCGATGCCGTTCGGGGTCAGCCTAGTCGCGGTGGTTCGCCGACCCGCCTGAGGACTGGCGCGCCGCACGGCCGTTCGCTAGCGCGGGCATCAAATGACCGCGCTCGACGTCTTCGTCTTCCTCCTGCTGATCGGCGGCGCTGCCGTCGGCTTCGTGCGCGGCTTCGTCCATGAAGTAATTTCGCTGCTCGCGTGGCTCGTCGCCATCGCGATGCTAAAGCTGTTCCACACGCAGCTGTGGACCGGGCTGATCAACAGCTTCGACACCAGCTCAGCGGCAGCGGCCGTGCTGGCCTTCGCCATCCTGTTCATCCCCAGCTTCCTGATCGTGAAGCTGCTTGCCCGGTCGCTCGGCGGCAAGACGCGACGCCATTCGGTGCTCGGGCCGTTCGACCGGGTGCTCGGCGGCGGCTTCGGAGCGATCAAGGGACTGCTCGGCGCGACCTTGTTCTTCCTCCTCGCCAACCTCGCGACCGACATGGTCTATGGGCCGCAGGCGGACCGGCCGCAGTGGATGACCAAATCGCGCACCTACCCGCTGCTCAATGCCAGCGGCCGCGCGATCGTCGACTGGGTCGAAGCTCGGCGCCCGAAGGCGCGGCGGGTGGGCGAAGACGAATGATCCGCCTTTACGACACGATGACGCGCGAGAAGCGGCCGTTCGTGCCGCTAAACCCGCAGCGCATCACCATGTATGTCTGCGGCCCGACGGTCTACGGCCGAGCGCACATCGGCAATGCGCGGCCGGCGGTCGTGTTCGACACGTTCGCCCGCCTGATCCGCCACGAATATGGCGACAAGAGCTTGGTCTATGCGCGCAACGTCACCGACGTCGATGACAAGATCATTGCCTCAGCCGGGGCCGAAGGTGTCGACCCGTCGGTGATTACCGAGCGGTACGAGCGCCACTATCTCGAAGACATGCGGGCGCTGGGCGTCCGTGATCCCGACATCGCGCCGCACGCGACGGCCGAGATCGCGCCGATGATCGACCTCATCGAGCGGCTGGTCGGGCTCGGCCATGCTTATGCGGTGGACGGCCATGTGCTTTTCTCGGTGCCGAGCGATCCCGATTACGGCGTGCTCAGCAAGCGCGACCGCGACGCGATGGTCGCCGGCGCGCGCGTCGAGGTCGCCCCATACAAGCGCGATCCGGCCGACTTCGTCTTGTGGAAGCCGAGCGACGGTAACGTGATCGGCTGGGATTCGCCGTGGGGCCGCGGCCGCCCCGGCTGGCACATCGAATGCTCGGCGATGATCAAGGCGCACCTCGGCGAGACCATCGACATCCACGGCGGCGGGCTCGACCTCGTCTTCCCGCACCACGAGAATGAGATCGCGCAGAGCCGCTGCGCGCATGCCGGCGCACCGCTCGCACGATTCTGGGTTCACAACGGCTTCGTCGACATGGGCGCCGAGAAGATGTCGAAGAGCGTCGGCAATATCGTCACCCCGGCGGAGTTGCTTTCGCAGGGTCACCGCGGCGAGACGCTGCGCCTGGCACTATTGTCGGCCCATTACCGTCAGCCACTAAGCTGGACGGATGAGGTCGTCGCGCAGGCGAAGACTATTCTCGACAGGTTCTACCGCACGGCCGGCGATGCCCAAGCGGGCGCTATGGACCAGGGGGTGGTCGATGCTCTGTCGGACGACCTCAATTCCCCGCTGGCGCTGACGCGACTGATGCAGTTGGAGGACCCAGCGACGTTGAGAGCCAGTGCGGCGTTGCTCGGCCTGCTCGAAAGCTCCGCCGAGCAATGGTTCCGCGGCGGCGCGGACGAAGGCGCGATTGAAGCACGCATTGCCGAACGTGCCGAGGCCAAGGCAAGCCGCGATTTTGCGGCCGCTGACCGCATCCGCAAGGAGCTCAGGGCCGACGGAATCATCTTGGAAGACGGCCCGGGCGGTACCACTTGGCGCCGGGAATGAGTTCGCCGCTCTATACGACCGAGATCCTGCGGCTCGCCGCATCGCTGCAAGAACCGCATCCGCTGGAGCGCGAGGACGGCCGTGCCGAGCTCCGCTCGCCGACCTGCGGCAGCCGCATCAGCCTCTGCGTTCAGCTTGATCGGGACCGCCGCGTTGACCGGCTGTCGATGCAGGTTCACGCCTGCGCCTTCGGGCAGGCGTCGGCCGCGCTGGTCGAGCGGCACAGCCGCGGCCTGACCCATGACGAAGTCTCCGAGGCGATGCTCGCGCTGAGCCGCTGGCTGGCCAGCGAGCATGACGATTCGGGTTGGCCGGGCGTCGCGGCCTTGGCACCCGCGCGGTCGCGCAAGGGCCGGCACGGTGCCATCC
>DATENV010000284.1:0-14444 GCA_035274805.1 Sphingomicrobium sp.
CTCGGCAATTCCGCCTTCGGTGCCGCCGATGAAGCCTCCCTGCCTGCGCGGCGCGATCGAGCCGACGCGGATCGGCGTCGGCCACTCGTCCACGCGGCCTTGATCGTCGAGCCGGAAAATCTTCAGGCCCTTGATGTCGAGCCAGTAGAGCGCGGCTTCCCGCGCCACCCAAACCGGGCCCTCGCCGAGCATGGCATGGACATCGGCGACGCAGCGGAGGGTCGAGTCGGCGGGCATGGTCGTTTTCGATAGTGCGGCCGTTTGAAAAGAAAACCGGTGGAGCAAGCTTGATGCCCCATTGTTTTAGGGACCATGGCAGCATCAATGCGCTGGACTGAAGGCTTCATCGCGGTCGATTGGGGGACCACCAACCGCCGCGCCTATCGGCTCGACGGCTCCGGCCAGTGCGTCGAGGAGTTCGAGGACGACCAGGGCATTCTCGCGGTGCCCGGCGGCGGCTTCCCCGCGGCTATTGCCGAAATCCGGGAGCGCCTCGGCGACCATCCGCTGCTGCTCGCGGGCATGATCGGGTCGAACCGCGGCTGGCAGGACGCGGGCTATGTGCCCGCGCCGGCGGGCATCGACGACCTCGTCGGCGCGCTGGTCTGGACGGGCGAGCGCGAAGCCATCGTCCCCGGTGTTTCCTACCTCAAGAACGACCGCGCCGACGTCATGCGCGGCGAGGAGGTGCAGTTGCTCGGCGGCGTCGCCGCCGGCCTGATCGATGCGGACGGCCTCGTCTGCCATCCCGGCACCCATAACAAATGGGTGACCCTGCGCGGCGGTACGATCAATGCCTTCCGCACCGTCATGACCGGCGAGCTGTTCAGCCTGCTCAAGGAGCACAGCATTCTGTCCGACCTGCTGCAGGGCGAGGTCGAGCTCAACGACGTGTTCAGGGAAGCGGCGCGCTACGCGATCTACCACGAAGCCTTGCCCGCCGACCTGTTCGGCGTGCGCGCCCGCGTCCTGCTCGGCCAGGCCAGGAAGGAGGACGCGGCGAGCTATGGCAGCGGCTTGCTGATCGGCTCGGACGTCCGGATCGGTCTTTCGCTGCCGACGGGCGCGCAAGTGACCGTGGTCGGCCGGCCGGACCTGACCCGCCTCTACGCGGCGGCGATCGGGGAAGCTTCGCGCGATGCGATCGAGCTCGACGGCGAGCAATGCTTCATCGCGGGGGTCCACGAAATCGCGAAAAGGATGTGACGTGAGCGCCAGCGAATTGCTCAAACGCTACCTCGATGAATGTCCGCTCGTCGCGATCATCCGCGGCGTCACGCCCGGCGAGGCGGAAGCCATCGGCGAGGCGATTCATGAAGCGGGCATCCGGATCATCGAAGTGCCGCTCAATTCACCCGACCCGCTCCAGAGCATCGAGCTGCTGGCCAAGCGGTTTGGAGAGGAGATGCTGGTCGGCGCCGGCACCGTGCTCGAGCCCGGGGACGTCGGCCGCGTCTGGGATGCGGGCGGCCGGCTCATCGTTTCGCCGGAAACCAATGTCGAGGTGATTGCCGCAACCGCCGCCATCGATCTGGTTTCGAGCCCGGGCTATTTCACGCCGTCCGAGGCGTTTGCGGCGCTTCGCGCCGGCGCGACCGCGCTCAAGCTTTTTCCCGCCGAAGCCGCTTCGCCCGCAATGCTCAAGGCGCAGCTCGCGGTGATTCCCAAGGACTTGCCGGTCTTCGTCGTCGGCGGCGTCAAGCCGGACAGCATGCGGCCGTGGCTTGAGGCAGGCGCGACGGGCTTCGGCCTCGGCGGCGGGCTCTATCGAACCGGGCAATCGGCCGCCGAGACGCTCGACAAGGCGCGCGCCTATGTCGCCGGGCTCGGCCGATGAAGCCGATCAGGATCGCGATCATCGGCTACGGCAAGATCGCCGCCGACCAGCACGTCCCGTCGATCCAGGCAAACGACCGGTTCGAGTTGGTCGCGACGTCGAGTCGCTCCGGACGAGGCGTCGCGCAAACCTTCACCGACTGGCGGGAGCTGATCCGCAATGTCGACGGCCTTGCGGCGGTGGCAATCACGACTCCGCCCGAGCCGCGCTTCGAGATCGCACGGGATTGCATTGCTGCCGGTCTCCACTGCCTGCTCGAAAAGCCGCCGACCGCCGGCCTCGCCGAGATCGCAGACCTCGATTGCCTCGCGCAGGCGCAGCAGGTGACGCTGTTCACGACCTGGCATGCGCAGCACCACGCCGCGGTCGATGCCGCCGCCGGGGCGCTCGCCGGCAAGCGGGTCAAGTCGATGGAGATCCACTGGCACGAGGACGTCCATAAATGGCATCCGGGCCAGCAGTGGATCTGGGCGCCCGGCGGCTTCGGCGTGTTCGATCCCGGCATCAACGCGCTGTCGATCGCGACCAGGATTTTCCCCGGCGGGCTGTTCGTGAAGTCCGCCGACCTCCACGTGCCCGCGAACGCGCAAACCCCGATCGCGGCGGATATCATCTTCTCCAGTCCGGAGGCCGACGGGCCGCTTCACGCCAGCCTCGATTGGCGGCGCAGCGAAGGCGAGGAATGGACGATCAGCGTCGAGGCGAGCGACGGCACCACCGCCCGGCTCGAGGACGGCGGCGCGCGGCTGATCCTCAACGGCGACGCTCAAAGCGACGCGGGGCCGGGCGAATATCCGGATATCTATCGCACGTTCGTCGATCTGATCGACGAGCGCCGCAGCCTGGTTGACGTCGCGCCGTTCCGGCTGGTTGCCGATTGCCTGCTGGTCGGCCGGACGACGAAGGTCGACCCCGTCACCATGTGATCGAGCAACTTTCCCTGCGGCCCATCGTTCGGCCAACGGCCGAAACGCAGCGGACCAAACGGCCCTCTCGGCCCCAGGGACAATCGACGTGGCAGACACATTGACTGACGATTTGACGCGGGCTGACGAAGCCTTCGCTGGCAACCGCATGCTTTCGACCTTTTCGCGCGAGGCGCGCGCGCTGATCGAGCCGTTCGGCGAGCTGGTCGAGCTCGGTTCGGGCGCCGTGGTGCTCGAGCGCGGCGCTCAGGTGCACGCCAGCCTGTTCCCGATCGGCCCGACCATGATGTCGCTGACCGTCGCGCTCAGCGGCGGCCGGTCGGCCGAGGTCGCATCGATCGGCCGCGAGGGCGCGGTCGGGGGAATCGTCAGCTGCGGGCACGCGCCGGCCTTTTCCCGCGCGCAGGTGCTCGTGCCCGGGCTCGCCTTCCGGGTGCCGATGGACGCGCTGGAGGATGCAAAGAGCCGCTCGCCGTTCATCGGCAACCTGTTCTGCCGCTTCTCCGACTATCTGCTGGCGCAGGTGATGCAATCGGCGGTGTGCAATTCGTTCCATTCGATTCCCGAGCGCGCGGCGCGCTGGCTGCTCCACGCGCAGGACCGCGCCGGCGACCGCATCGAGCTGACGCAGGAGGCGTTCGCGGGCCTGCTCGGCGTGCAGCGCACCACGGTCAACGCCGTGATCCAGTCGCTTCAGGCCGAAGGTCTCGTCGCGACCGGGCGCGGCGTCGTCCGGGTGACCGATCGCGCGGGCCTCAAACGCCGTGCGTGCGAATGCTACCAGCGGCTGGAGGAGCATTTCGCCGCGGTGATCGGGACCAGCGGCAGCGGCGGCGCCGCCTAGCCGGCGAACCGCCAGCGCAGCGTCTCGCCGGCGTGGAACGGCACGATGCCGTCGATCTCTTCCGGTACGTCGATCTCGGCCCGTTCCAGCGTGACCGTCTCTTCGTTGAGCGGGAGGCCGTAAAATCGCGGTCCGTTGACCGAGGCAAAGGCTTCGAACCGGTCGAGCGCATTTTCCTCGTCGAACACCGTCGCATAGCTTTCGAGCGCGAACGGCGCGTTGAAGATACCGGCGCAGCCGCACGCGCTTTCCTTGGCTTCGCGGGCATGCGGCGCGCTGTCGGTGCCGAGGAAGATGTTGGACGCCCCCGAAGTCGCGGCGTTGCGGACCGCGATCCGGTGCTCCTCGCGCTTGGCGACCGGCAGGCAGTAAGCATGGGGCCGAAGGCCACCGGCGAACAAGGCGTTGCGGCTGATCAGCAAATGCTGCGGCGTCACCGTTGCCGCAACTGTCTCACCATGTACGACGAAGTCGACGGCTTCCTTGGTCGTGATGTGCTCGAGCACGATTTTCAGCGCCGGAAAATCTTTCACCAGCCGCACGAGGATGCGCGCGATGAAATATTTTTCGCGGTCGAATACGTCGACCTCGGGGTCGGTCACCTCGCCGTGCACGCACAGCACCATGCCGATCCGCTCCAACCGTTCGAGCACGGGATAGATGTTGCCGATGTCGGTGACGCCCGACGCGCTGTTGGTTGTCGCGCCCGCCGGATAGAGCTTGGCCGCGATCCACACGCCTTCCTCGAACCCGCGGGCGATCTCGTCGGGACTGGCGTCATCGGTCAGGTAGCAGGTCATCAGCGGCGTGAAGCCGGGCGCGGTCGCCTCGAAGATCCGCTTGCGATAGCCGCGCGCCGCCTCGACGCTGGTGATCGGCGGCAGCAGGTTGGGCATGACGATCGCGCGCGCGAACCGCCGCGCGGTGTAGGGCGCGACGCGCTGAAGCATGTCGCCATCGCGCAAATGGACGTGCCAGTCGTCGGGCTTGCGGATGGTCAGCGTTTGCGTAGCCACGGCGCGCTCCCTAGCTAAGGCGCATGGCTGGCACCACCCGCTTGGGAACAACCTTGGCCGACCGCGCGGTGATCCGCCTGTCGGGCGAGGACGTGCGCGGTTTCCTGCAAGGGCTGGTGACCAGCGATGTCGCGGGGCCGCTCCCGGCCTGGGCCGGGCTCTTGAGCGCGCAAGGCAAATGCCTGTTCGACTTCTTGATCTGGGACGATGGCGACGACCTGTTGCTCGACTGCGAGGCCGCTGCGGTTGACGATTTGATCAAGCGTTTGTCGATCTACCGGCTGCGACGGCCCATCCGGATCGAGCGCGACCCGGCGCTCGCGGTGCATTGGTCGCTCGGCGGCGGCGCCGGCGCGCCCGATCCGCGCCTGCCCGAGCTTGGCAATCGCTGGCTTGCTCCTGCCAATGGGCCTGCCGCCGGATGGCTGGAGCATCGCCTCCGGCTCGGCGTTTGCGAGGGGCGCACCGAGCTCGGCGATGTCCTTTGGCTCGAATGCAACGCAGCCGAGCTCAACGGCGTCAGCTTCACCAAGGGCTGCTTCGTCGGCCAGGAGAATACCGCGCGAATGAACTGGCGCCAGAAGATCAACCGCCGTTTGTTTGTCGTCCCAGGCATTGGCGGTGACCGATTACGCGTCGACTATCCTCTCCTCGAGATGTCGGTTGTTCATGCCCGGGTGGACGCGATTCCGGCGAACGCCATCCTTCCACACTGGTTGAAGGACGCTCTCGCTCAGCCGACCACCGCATAAGCGCGCACGGGAAAGGTGCCCATCCTGCGGACCTTGGGCGGCACGGCAGAGAAGCTGAAGTGCTCGTCGGGCAGGCTGCCGAGCGCGGTCATATGCTCGCAAATCGGGATGTTGGCCGCGAGCAGCTTGCTGTGCACCGGTCGCGCCCGCGCGCGGGTGTCGTCGATGTTATTGCTGTCGATGCCGACCAGCACCGCGCCTTTCTCGACCAGCCAGTCGGCGGCCTCGCCGGTCAGGAATGGATGGTCGACGCCGTACCGCTCGGTTCGCCAAAGGCGGTCCCAGCCGGTGTGCACCAGCACCGCCTTGCCGCGCACGTCGAGGCCATCGAAATGCGAGGCGCCGGTGGCCAGCTCGTTCTCCCACGGCCGCCGCACAACGATCCCCGGCACGTCGGCGAGCGAGGACAGCGGCAGGTCGGCGAGGTCGATGCCGTCTTCGTAGCGGTGGAACGGCGAATCCAGATAGGTGCCGGTGTTCGCGACCATGTCGATGCGGCCGATCTGAAAACTCGACCCGTCGTCGTAATTGGCGGCCGATCCCTCGCGGGTCCAGAAGTCGCAAATCTCCGGACCGGGCAAGCCGGGGTAGGTCGTCATCCCAACCTCAATCACGTGGCTGAGGTCGACGATCCTCTTTTCCGAATGATCCGCCATGACGCGACCGCTCCGATCAACAGCCATAGCACGTTCAATGCCGCGGACGGGAGCGCGCCGTGCCACGTGCTGTTGATCACGAACCCCGCGGCCCCGACGACGTTCATCGCCTGGAACAGCAGGGACCCTCCGCTCAGTCTGCCCGCCGAAAGCAGTGCATAGGCGGCCAGGATGAGCGCCGCGCCGGCCCAGCCGGCGACTTCGATGGCGATCTCTACGGCGGTCACGCCGCTGCGAGCTTCCTCAGCACGTAATGCAGGATCCCGCCCGAATTGAAATATTCGAGCTCGTTGTAGGTATCGATGCGGCAACGGGCGGTGAAGCCGAACTCCTCGCCGCTGTCGCGCTTCACCTTCACTTCAACATCCTGCCGCGGCTTGAGGCCGGCAATGCCGGTGATGGTGTATTTCTCCGCGCCCGTCAGGCCGTGAGTCTCGGCATTCTCGCCGGCCTGGAACTGGAGCGGCAGCACGCCCATGCCGACCAGGTTCGAGCGGTGAATGCGCTCGAAGCTTTCGGCAATCACCGCGCGCACGCCGAGTAGGATCGTGCCCTTGGCGGCCCAGTCGCGCGAGCTGCCGGTGCCATATTCCTTGCCGGCGACGACCACCAGCGGCCGTCCGTCCTGCTTGTAGAGCATCGCCGCGTCGTAGATCGGCATCACTTCGCCGGTCGGGGCATATTTGGTGAAGCCGCCCTCGACATTGTCGAGCATCCGGTTGCGGATGCGGATGTTGGCGAAGGTGCCGCGCATCATCACTTGGTGGTTGCCGCGGCGCGACCCGTAGCTGTTGAACTCGCCGCGGCTGACTCCGCGCTCCAGCAGGTAACGGCCGGCGGGGCTGTCGGGCTTGATCGCGCCCGCGGGCGAGATGTGGTCGGTGGTGATCGAATCGCCGAAGATCGCCAGAGGGCGCGCCCGCTGGATGTCCTGCAGCACCGCCGCGTCCATCGTCATGCCGGTGAAGTAGGGCGGGTTCTGGATGTAGGTCGACAGCGGCGGCCAGGCATAGGTGTCGCCGCCGGTCACCTCGATCTTCCGCCAGCGTTCGTCACCCCGATAGACGTCGGCATAGCGGCGGCGGAACATCTCCGAATGAACATGAGCGTCGATCAGCGTGCGGATTTCCTCGTTGGTCGGCCAGATGTCCTTCAAATAGACCGGCTCGCCGTTGGACGCGGTGCCGATCGGGTCGTTGACCATGTCGGAGCGAACGGTGCCCTTCAGCGCATAGGCAACCACCAGCGGCGGCGAGGCGAGGTAATTGGCGCGGCAATCGGGCGACACCCGCCCCTCGAAATTGCGGTTCCCGGACAGCACGCTGACCGCGACCAAATCATTGTCGCTGATCGCCTTGCTGATCGGCTCGGGGAGCGGCCCCGAATTGCCGATGCAGGTCGTGCAGCCGTAGCCGACGAGGTCGAAGCCGAGCGCGTTGAGGTCCTCGGTCAGCCCGCTCTCGGTCAGATAATCGCTGACCACCTGGCTGCCGGGCGCCAGGCTGGTCTTGACCCACGGCTTGCTGGTCAGCCCCTTCTCGCGCGCCTTGCGGGCGACCAGGCCGGCCGCGATCAACACCGAGGGATTGGACGTGTTGGTGCAGCTGGTGATCGCCGCGATCGCGACGTCGCCGTTGCCGAAGTCGAAGCTCTCGCCCTCGATTGCGACGCGCGGGTCCGACGCCTTCTTGTAGGTGGTGTCGAGCTCGCCGTTGAACTGGTCGTCGACCTCGCGCAGCAGCACGCGGTCCTGCGGCCGCTTGGGGCCCGCCAGCGATGGCTCGATCGTCGCCATGTCGAGCTCGAGCGTGTCGGTGAACAAGGGCTCGGGCGAGCTCGCGTCGCGCCACAGCCCCTGGGCCTGCGCGTAGGCCCGCACCAGCGCGATCTGCTGCTCGTCGCGGCCGGTCAGCTTGAGATAATCGGTCGTCCGCTCGTCGATCGGGAAGAAGCCGCAGGTGGCGCCATATTCGGGCGCCATGTTGCTGATCGTCGCGCGGTCCGCGAGCGGCAGGTTGTCGAGACCCGGCCCGTAGAACTCGACGAAGCGGCCGACGACGCCTTTCTGGCGCAGCATCTGGGTGACGGTCAGTACGAGGTCGGTGGCGGTGATGCCTTCCTTGAGCTCGCCTGACAGGCGGAAGCCGACCACCTCGGGGATCAGCATGCTGACCGGCTGGCCGAGCATCGCCGCCTCGGCCTCGATCCCGCCGACGCCCCAGCCGAGCACGCCGAGGCCGTTGACCATGGTCGTGTGGCTGTCGGTGCCGACCAACGTGTCCGGGTACGCGACTACCTCCCCGCTCTGGTCCTCGCTGCTCCATACGACTTGCGAAATGTGCTCGAGATTGACCTGATGGCAGATGCCGGTGCCGGGGGGCACGACCTTGAAATTGTCGAACGCCTGGCTGCCCCATTTCAGGAACTCGTAGCGTTCGCCGTTGCGCTCATATTCGAACTCGACGTTCTTCTCGAACGCGCGCGGCGTTCCGAACTCGTCGACCATCACGCTGTGGTCGATGACCAGATGGACCGGCACAAGCGGGTTGATCTTTTGCGCGTCGCCGCCGAGCTGGCGCATCGCATCGCGCATCGCGGCGAGGTCGACGACCGCCGGAACCCCGGTGAAATCCTGCATCAGCACCCGGGCCGGGCGGTACTGAATTTCCCGGTTGATGCGCCGCTCCTTGAGCCAGGCGGCCATGCATTGAAGGTCGTCGCGGGTGACGGTCGTGCCGTCCTCGAAACGCAGCAGATTTTCGAGCAGCACCTTCATCGAGAAGGGGAGGCGGGACACATCGCCGAGGGTCTCGGCCGCTTTCGCCAGCGAATAATAAGCATAGCGCCGGCCTCCAGCCTCGAGGGTCGAGCGGGTGCGGAGGCTATCCTGGCCGGTGGGGATCATCGCTGTCTTTCTGGGGCTGCGTTCAAGATGGGAGCCGCGGCGCGCTTAGCAATCCGTTCTGGTCCCCGCAAACTATCGGGCCCCTAATGTAATTCTTGCGCCAGGATGAACGGAGGCTGCGCTGGACTGCGAGGGCGGACCCTCGCAATCATCTCGCAGCTGCAATAAATCTGGTGAACGAAGGCACAGCGAAAGCAGCAGCGTGACCCACGACGCCGAATATTTCCGACGCCGAGCCGCCGAAGCGCGCGCCGCGGCTTGCTCGAAGGATGAGCCGGAGCGGGTCGAGATCGCGGGTGAGCTGGCGCTCGCCTATGCCGCGCTCGCCCGCCGCCGCGCCGCGGCGCTGGCCGCCGCCGAAGACCGGTCGGCGATCCCGCTCGAACAGCCGGCTTAGATCCAGCCTCGTCGCTTGAGATACAGGATCGGCAGCACCGCGCTGCCTAGGATCAGCGTAAGCGCGACCGGGTAGCCGTAAATCCAGTCGAGTTCGGGCATGTGCCGGAAATTCATGCCGTAAACGCCGGCGATCAACGTCGGCGGCAGGAAGACGAGAGCGGCCCACGAGAACAGCTTCATCGCCGCATTCTGCTCGATGCTGATCAGGCCGAGCGACGCGTCGAGCAGGAAGGTGACGTTGTCGGAGAGGAAGCTCGCATGCTCTGACAGGCTGGTCGCGTCGGTGCTGAGGCTGGTGAGGTGATGGCGGCTTTCGCTCTGCTCCCCTTCGTTGAAGCGATTGACGCCCGACAGGAAGCTCAGCATGCGGATGGTGCTGACCGTCGAATAGCGAATCTTCGTAAGCAGGGTCTGGGTCCGCCCAATCCGGGTGAGTAGTGCCGTCAGCCGCGCCGCCGGGATTCGCCGCTCTTCCATCTTCTTGTGAAAGATGTGGGCGGACAGCTGCTCCATCTCGCTGCTTACGCTTTCGAGCTCGTCCGCGAGGCGGTCGATCAGCGCGTCGATCATGCGGATGAGCGCGGTCGGCGCATCCCGGACCAGCTCGGGGTCACGCCGCGCATGGTCGGAAAAGGCGCGGACGGGCTTGGGCGTCGCATAACGCACGGTGACGAGGCGATTGTCGGCGAGCACGAAGCTGATCGGCGTCGTTCTCGGCTCGCCGTCCTCGACGCCGTACAGGACGCTGACCGTCATGTAGAGCGCGCCGCCTTGCTCGTAGAGGCGGCTTGACGGCTCGATCTCGGCCATCTCGTCCTCGGTCGGCACGTCCATGCGGATGTGACGCTCGACCAGCTTCTCTTCGTCTTCGGTCGGCTCCTCGAGGTCGACCCAGGTCGCCGTCGTCGGAATCGAGGTCAGCTTGGCTTCGACGATGCTTCCGTCGCAACCGGGGCCGTAGGCGCGCAACATGGCGTCGTGTGTCGGATGAACGGCTGGAGTTTGCAAGGCGCGCCGCTCTGCTAAGTCATCGGCCAATGTCGCGCCGCGCCTGGCTTCTCGCCTTCATCATTGTCGCCGCGGCGGCCGTCGCGCTGCTCGCGATGGGCCGCAACCCGATCTGCACCTGCGGCAGCATCGAGCTGTGGGTCGGCACCCGCGACAGCCCCAAGACCAGCCAGATGCTCGCCGACTGGTACAGCCTCAGCCACATCGTCCATGGGCTGCTGTTCTATGCCGCGTTGTGGCAGGCCGCGCGCCGCTGGCCGATCGAATGGCGGTTCGTTGCCGCATTGCTGATCGAGGCCGCCTGGGAGGTCGCCGAGAACACGCCCGCCGTCATCGACCGCTATCGCGCCACAACCGCAGCGCTCGGCTATACCGGCGACAGCGTGATCAATTCGCTGTCCGACATCCTGATGATGGCACTCGGCTTCCTCGCCGCGCGCAAGCTGCCGCTCTCGGCTGCAATCCTCCTGCTGTTCGCGCTCGAGCTTATCCCGCTGTTTACCATCCGCGATAACCTCACGCTTAACGTCTTGGCGTTAATTGCGCCGAACCAGGCGTTGCAGGCGTGGCAGGCGGGCGGTTAAGGCACCAATGCCCAAGCGGCGTGTTGTGTTGCCGACACATTCCAAGGGAGACGCTGCTTGAAACGGATCGCATTGGGCGCGGCCCTGCTGGCGGCGGTTGTCCCGACGAGCGCCCAGGCGGCCGAGGTTTTCGGCGGCGCCTATGTGCATGATGTCAAGCTGCCGACGAACCTCAGCGGCTTCGAAGGCGGCCTCGACCTGCAGCTCGGCTATCGCGGCGGCCGGATCGCGAAGACGCCGCTGCAATTCTATGTGTTCGGGGCACTGAACACCGCGGGTGAGACCAGCTACGTCGCGACCGGGCTGTCGGCCCGCTTCGGGCTCGGCGGCGGCTGGTATGTACGGCCCGGCTTGGGCGTTGCGATCCACAACGGCTCGGCCGGGAAATTCTACCGCACCGACAAGATCGCCTTTGGCAGCCGAGTTCTGCTGGAGCCGGAGGTCGGCGTCGGCAAGCGGATCAACGATCGGCTGAGCGTGGAAGCAAGCTGGGTCCACATGAGCCACGCCCAGCTGCGCGGACGCGAGAATCCCGGCATCGACAATCTGGGGGTCAGGCTCAACCTGGCGCTCTAGCGCCCCAGCATCGACTCCGGCCTGACCACGCGGTCGAAGGTTTCCTCGTCGATCAGGCCCAGCTCGAGCCCGGCTTCCTTCAGCGTCAGCCGCTTCTTGTGCGCGTGCTTGGCGATTGCCGCGGCATTGTCGTAGCCGATCTCGGGCGCAAGCGCCGTCACCAGCATCAGCGACCGGTGCATTAGCTCTGCAATCCGCTCCTCGTCGGGCTCGGCGCCGTCGAGCATCCGCGTCGTGAAGCTTTCCATGCCGGTCGAAAGCAGGTTGATCGAGCGGATCACATTGGCGCCGATCATCGGCTTGAATACATTCAGCTCCAAATGGCCCTGCATGCCGCCGATCGTGACCGCGACATGATTGCCGGCCACCTGCGCGGCGACCATCGTCAGCATCTCGGCCTGGGTCGGGTTGACCTTGCCGGGCATGATCGAGCTGCCCGGCTCGTTTTCCGGCAGCTTGAGTTCGCCGAGGCCGCAGCGCGGTCCCGAGCCGAGCAGCCGGACGTCGTTGGCTATTTTCGTGCAGGCGGTCGCGATGACGTTGAGGATGCCCGACAACTCGACGAGCGTGTCGTGCGCGGCGAGCTCGGCGAACTTGTTCGGCGCCGAGGTGAAAGGCAGTCGCGTGAGGTTCGCGACCTCCTTCGCGAACTCCTCGGCGAAGCCCCTGGGCGCGTTGAGTCCGGTGCCGACCGCGGTCCCGCCCTGGGCGAGGCGAAGCAGCCGCGGCAGCGAGCCCTCGACCCGCGCAATGCAATCCTCGATCTGCGCGGCATAGCCGGAAAACTCCTGGCCGAGCGTCAGCGGCGTTGCGTCCTGGAGGTGCGTGCGGCCGATCTTGACGATCGAATCCCATCGCTGGGCCCGGTCGGCGAGGCGCTCATGCATCGCTTTGAGGGCCGGGAGGAGCTTGGCATGAACCGCGCGGGCGGCCGAAATATGCATCGCCGTCGGGAAGCTGTCGTTGGACGATTGGCTTTTGTTGACGTGATCGTTGGGATGGACCGGTTCCTTGCCGCCCCGCTTGCCGGTCAGGATCTCGTTGGCCCGCCCCGCGATCACCTCATTGGCGTTCATGTTCGACTGGGTGCCCGATCCGGTCTGCCAGATGACCAGCGGGAACTGGCTGTCGAGGTCGCCCCGGGCGACTTCCGCGGCGGCCTGCTGGATCACTTCGGCGAGTTTCGGATCGAGTCGGCCGATCCGCGCATTCACCCGCGCCGCGGCCTGCTTGACGAAGCCCAGGGCATGGACGATCTCGACCGGCATCCGCTCGCGCGGCTCGAACGGGAAATTGCCGATCGAGCGCTCGGTCTGCGCGCCCCAATAAGCGTCCGCCGGGACTTCGATCGGCCCAAAGCTGTCGGTTTCGCTGCGCGTGTCGTTCGGCATTTGGCCCCTATGTCGTCATTCCCGCGAAAGCGGAATCCCCCCGTCTGATTGCGGCGCTTGAAGGAAGGTGGAACCCGGATCAAGTCCGGGGTGACGGCTCACTTCTTCCGCGTAAAGTCCACGCTGACGACGTTCGAGCCATCCTCCGGCGGCTCGCCGGCAACAGGCTCGGGCGCGTCGTTCTCGGCCTCCTCATGCTCCTCGTTCGGCATTTCCGCGGCATTGGCCTGGAAGGTCAGCGCGAACTCGACCGCCGGATCGTGGAACTGGGTCACAGCCGCGAACGGCACGTGGAGCGTCGCCGGAACGCCGCCGAACGACAGCCCGACGGTGAAGCTGTCCTCCTCGACCTTCAAATCCCAGAAGCGATGCTGGATGACGATCGTCATCTCGTCGGGGAAGCGTTCGAGCAAATGCTTGGGGATCGCGACGCCCGGAAGGCGCGTCTTGAAGGTGATGTAGAAATGGTGCTCGCCGGGCAGCCCTCCCGATTGCTCGACCTCGCCGAGGACTCGCCCCACGACGGCTCGCAGCGCGTCCTGCACGATCTCGTCGTACGGGATCAGGCTTTCGGGAGTCTCCTCGCTCATGGCTTTGTGGTAGCGGGCGGGCGAGCCCGGTCAAGCGGAGTCAGCGATGCCGATCGACGCGACTTTACCCTATGATGACAATAACATCTTTGCCCGGCTGCTGCGCGGCGAGATCCCCTCGAAGACGGTTTACGAGGATGAGTTCGCACTCGCGCTGCACGACATCAATCCGCTCGCGCCGACCCATTTGCTGGTGATTCCGAAGGGCCCCTACGTGTCGTGGGACGATTTCTCGGCCAAAGCGTCGGACGCCGAGATCGCCGGCTTCGTCCGCGCCGCCGGCAAGGTCGCCCGCGACGCCGGGCTGGTGCAAAGCGGCTACCGCCTGCTCGCCAATGTCGGATTGAACTCGGGCCAGGAAGTGCCGCACCTACACCTGCACGTCTTCGGCGGCCGCCCGCTCGGACCCATGCTCGCGCGATAGGCGTTTGCAGAAAGAGGGATTGCCCTCAGTAGGACAGCCGTTAGGGTCGCGCCCAGAGTTCGATAGGGGAGCTGAGATGGCTACAATTGCACCGCGTGTCGGCGGCCGGGGACGGGTCAAGCCGCTCGACGCAATCCTTGCGACGGCGGAGAAGAAGTCGCTCAAGCGCTCCCTTGGCGCGTTTCAGCTGACGCTGCTCGGCATCGGGGCGGTTATCGGCACCGGCATCTTCGTGCTGACCGCCACCGCGGCCCAGAAGGCTGGCCCGGGCATGATGGTCAGCTTCATCATCGCCGGCGCGGTCTGCGCGGTTGCGGCGCTCTGCTATTCCGAGCTGGCGTCGATGGTCCCCGTCGCGGGCTCCGCTTACACTTATTCCTATGCGGTGATGGGCGAGATTGTCGCCTGGCTAGTCGGCTGGGCGCTGATCCTCGAATATGCGCTCGGCGCGTCCGCCGTGGCCGTCGGCTGGTCTGGATTCATGAGCGGCCTGCTCGATTCTGTCGGGGTACACATACCGCATGCCCTCAAGGTTG
>DATENV010000285.1:0-6920 GCA_035274805.1 Sphingomicrobium sp.
CAGGCAAGCAGGCCGAACAGCGGAAAACGGCGGATCTCGGGGCGCGCCTGGGCGACATTGGCAATGGCGGCGCCAAGCATGCCGATCAGCGTCAGGCCGATGCCCGCTGCGATCTGGCGGCCGTTGGCGGGATGCTCGCGAACCTCGTGCAGGAATAGCAGGGCGATGCCGCAGACCGCGACCAGCGAGCTCCACACGAAGCGCCTGCTAGGGCGATGACCCAGCAGCGCCCAGCCCATCAGGCTGGCGGGGATCAGCAATAAGGCGAAGACGGTGGCGACGACTCCCGACGTGACGTGGCGTTCGGCCAGATAGACAGCGTTGAAGTTCACGCAGAACTGCGTGAAGCCGAGGAAGATCGCGGCAAACAGCCCGCCGCGGCCAATCCGCAGGCTGTCCCCGCGCGACCTCGCCACCGCCGCCATCGCCAGCGCGGCAATGATGAAACGATAGGTCACCGACCATTGCGGTGCGACCGTGCCGAGCTGGCCGCGAATGACGATCCAGGTTGAGCCCCAGATTGCGGTGAAGATGATGAACGGCAGCGTGACCGAGCGGAAGCCGGAATCGCCATGACGGCTCACAAAGCGGCGATCGCCGCGGCGAGACGATCGACGTCTTGGGCCTGCTGGTCCCAACTGGTGACGAACCGGATTTCGCCGGGACCCCAATCATAGAAATCGAACCCCTGTTCACGCAGGCGGTCGGCTTCGTCGGCGGTGACTCGAATGAAGACCTCGTTGGCCTCGACCGGATGGATCAGCCTCTGCCCGGCAGCATCGGCCAAAGCCTGCGCCGCGGCGTTCGCCGCGCGGGCGTTGTCGAGCCACAGGTCGTCCTCGAGCAGGGCGAGGATTTGGGCGGCGAGATAACGGCCCTTGGACAGCAGGTGCCCGGCACGCTTGCGGCGCACCGCGATCTCCTCGGCGAGCTCGGTCCTGAACAGAATCAGGCACTCGGCGTTGAGCCCGCCATTCTTCACGAACCCGAACGACAGCGCCTCGACGCCGGCGCGCCAGGTTACCTCGGCGATCGGCTCGCCGGTGGCCACCAGCGCGTTGGCAAGCCGGGCGCCGTCCATATGGAAGGCGAGGCCGCGCTCCTTCGCCAGAGCACCGAGCGCGGCGACTTCGCCGGCGCAGTAAACCAGGCCGTATTCGGTCGCATTGGTGATCGACAGCGCGGCAGGCTGGACCTGGTGGACATCATCGCGGATGCGGTCGCAGGCGGCCGCCACGGTTTCCGGCGTGACCTTCGCGCCTCCCCCGTCGAGCAGGACCAGCTTCGCGCCGCCGGTGAAGAAGCCGGGCGCGCCGGCCTCATCGACTTCGATATGCGCGTCGCTGTGGCACAGGATCGACCGATAGGGCGGACATAGCGCGGCCAGCGCGAGGCAGTTCGCGGCGGTGCCGGTCGTCACCCAGAAGGCCCGGACCTCGGTGCCGAAGAGGTCGGAGAAAGCGCCGTCGAGGCGGCGGCTCCACGCGTCGCCGTCGTAGGCCGTGTCGATCCGATTGGCCGCCGCGATCGCCTCGATCACCTTGGGATGCGCCGGCGCCGCATTGTCGGAGAAAAACCTCATTCGGCGCGGTTAGCGCCCTTCTCCGACTTCGGTCCAGAGACCGCTCGCGCCTGCGCTTTTCGCCGCCGAAGATTTTCCCGGAGGGCCGCCGCCAGGCGCTCCTCACGCTCCTTGTCCTTGTCGGCCATGCCGATCACATGCTCGCGGTCAGGCGGCCCTGCAAGCGGGTTGACAGCGCGCGGCCCGCGCCGTCATAGGCGCGCCACTCCGGACAACGTGCTGCCGTAGCTCAGTGGTAGAGCGCATCCTTGGTAAGGCTGAGGTCGTGAGTTCAATCCTCACCGGCAGCACCATTCGGGCTGGATCAGAAGTCGCGGTCCCGCAGCGGCTTCTCGCCGAGCGCGCTTTCGATGCCGCCGGCAACCGCGTCGCCGAGCCAGATGACGGCTCCCAGCAGGATGATCGCAAGGGCAAGCTGAAGCGCGTTGATCACGAGTCGAATCTCCGTGATTTTCCGTTTAGCAACAGTGCATTAAACTGGCAATTAATGACAGTGCGATGCTGTCGCATTACGGGACGCGCTTCCCCGCCCCTCACTCCCCCTTCATGACGAAGGCATTGAGCTTGTTGCCGTCGGGATCGCGGAAGTAGCCGGCGTAAAAGCCGCCGCCGCGGTCGCCGGGCGCACCCTCGTCGGCCCCGCCATTGGCGAGCGCGATATCATAGAGCCGCTGCACCTGGGGCTCGTCCCTGGCTTCAAGCGCGACCATCACGCCGTTGCCGACCGTCGCCGGATTGCCGTCGAACGGCTTGGTCAAGCCGATGCCCGCGCCGCCGCCGGGCTTGCCCCAGGCAATGAACTGCTCGTTGTCCATCATTCGGCCGACGCCCAACTCGCCGCACAACGCATCGTAGAATTTGGCCGACTTCTCACGGTCGTTGGTGCCGAGCGTCACATAGCCGATCATCTTGTCCTCCTGTCGAGTCGGGTGGAGAACATTAGGGGAACATTCCGCGTCGATCAATCGCCGATTGGCGCGCAGGCCTGCCGCAGCCATTCGAGATCCGCGCCCGTCAAGCTGGGGCCGATCTTCGCCAGCACGTGCGCGTGATAGCAGTTGAGCCAGATCAATTCCTCGGGCTCCAGCATCTGCACGTCGATCAGTCGCCGGTCGATCGGCGCGAAGGTCAGCGTCTCGAAGCCGAGCATCTCCTTCTCCGCGCCCTCGATCTCGCGCGGCACGACGAGAACCAGGTTCTCGATCCGGATGCCGTACTCGCCGGTCTTGTAATAGCCCGGCTCGTTGGAGATGATCATGCCGGCCTGGAGCGGCTCGTCCCCGCCGCTCTGCGCGCTGCCGACCGGCGAGATGCGCTGCGGGCCCTCGTGAACCGCGAGGAAGCTGCCGACGCCGTGGCCAGTGCCGTGGGCGTAATCGAGCCCGGCTTCCCACAGCGGCCGCCGCGCGAAGCTGTCGAGCTGGCTGCCGCGGGTACCCTTGGGGAAGACGGCGGTAGCGATCGCGATATGGCCCTTGAGCACGCGAGTGAAGCGGTCGCGCATTTCCTCGGTCGGCTCGCCGATCGGCACGGTGCGGGTGATGTCGGTCGTTCCGTCGACATACTGTCCGCCGGAATCGATCAAGTAGAGCGTCCCCTTCTCCAGCTTGCGGTTGGTCTTCTCGCTCGACCGGTAGTGGACGATCGCGCCATTCGGACCGGCGCCTGAAATGCTGTCGAACGAGAGGTCGCGAAGCTCCGCATTCTCGCGGCGCAGCGCCTCCAGATGATCCGACGCCGTGAGCTCGTCGACGTCGCCCTTGGGCGCTTCCTCGTCGATCCAGTGGAGGAACCTGGCAATCGCCGCGCCATCGCGTTCCTGGGCGGCCTTCTGGCCGGCGATCTCGGCCGGATTCTTGATCGCCTTGGGGAGGATCGTCGGGTCGCGCAGCGGCAGGATCTTGGCGCCGGCATTCTCCAGCGCCTCGAAGATCGCGGCGACCGCGCGCTCCGGATCGACAACCACGGTCTTGTCCTTGAGCTCGGACAGCGCGCTCTCGAACGCCGCGCGCTCGTGCAGCCGGACGCCATTGCCGAGATGCTGGCGCACCTCGGGCCCGATCTTCTCCGATGCGACGAACAGGTCGGCGGTGCCGTCGGCATGGACGAGCGCGTAAGCCAGCGCGACGGGCGTATGGGTCACGTCCGCGCCGCGGATGTTGAACGCCCAGGCGATCGAATCGAGCGCCGACAGCACCGCCGCGTCGGCGTGGTGCTTGGCGAGCCAGTCGCCGATCTCGGTGCGCTTCTCGGCCGCCGACTTGCCGGCAAATTGGTCCGACTGGACGACGAGATGCGCTTTCGACGCCTCAGGCCGGTCCTTCCAAATCTCGTCGATCGGGTTGCGGTCGACCGCGACCAGCTCGGCGCCCCGGCTGGCGAGTGCTTCCTTCGCTTTCCTGACCCAGTCGCGGGTGTGCAGCCACGGATCGTAGCCGATGCGGCCGCCCTCCGGCGCATGCTCCTCGAGCCATTGCGTGGTGCTGGTCTCGGGCACCGACTGGTAGCTCCATTCGGTGGCGCTCACCTGCTGGCGGACCTGGAGCGTGTAGCGGCCGTCGACGAAGATCGCGGCTTCCTCGGGCAGCACCACCGCGGAGCCGGCCGAGCCTTCGAAGCCGGTGAGCCAGGCCAGCCGCTGCGCGTAGCTGCCGACATATTCGCTCATATGCTCGTCGGTCAGCGGGACGACGAACCCGTCGAGCTTCTCGGCCTTCAATTGCTCGCGCAGCGCGGCGAGACGGTCGGCGTAACTGGACATGGACTAACTCCCTCGCCTTCCAGCTAGTGCAAGGACGGCCGTTCTTGAAGTGGCGATCTTCGGCTCGAGGCCGCCTAAGTTCACTAAATTCACGTGGTGAGGCGCCATTTTTCGTGAACTTACGCGGCTGCGTGTTTGCACGACCGATCTCGCGGGCTTCACCGCCGCCATGCGGCCGAGCCAAGCAGAGGAAATCCAAATAGGAAAGCCAAACAAGCGGTCAACGAAGACCCAGGCTCGCGAAATGTTCGATCCGGCGCGGCGCAATGACCAGCCCGTCCACTCCGGGCGTATCTAGCACGAAACGCAGCGCGGCCTCCGCCATCACCTGCTTCCGTTCGCCCGCCGATCGCCGCAGCTGCTCGATCACCGCGAAGCTCTCCTCGCTCGAATAGCCGGCACAGGCCTCGGGCGCATGGGCCAGGCGGCTACCGGGCGGCGCCGCCTCGCCCAAGCGATATTTGCCGGTGAGAAAGCCGCCGGCGAGCGGGCTGAAGGCAGTATAGCGAAGCCCATGCTCGGCGCAGTAGGGGATCAGCGCCTCCGCGTCCGCCGTCGCGAGCAAATTATACTCGTTCTGCACATATTCGAAGCGCGCAGCGAGGCTGGTGCCAGCGAGGTCGCTGACCGCCTCCACATCGCCGAGGGAGGCGTTGGAGACGCCGAAGCGGTCGATCTTGCCGGCCTCGACCGCGCTCGCCATGGCGCCGAGCGTTTCTTCGAGAGGCGTCACGGAATCGAACTCGTGAATATAATAAAGGTCGATCCGCTCGACCCCCAGGCGGCGCAAAGACCGATCGAGATGCGAGGCGATCTGAGCTGCGCTCAGCGGCGTCTCGCCAGGCGGGCAGCCGTGCGGATTGCCGACCTTGGTTGCGATCCGCGCGTTTTGGACAAAGTCGGCATCCTGGGACCGGAGCCATTGGCCGAGGATGGTTTCGCTCGCGCCGCCGCCATAGGTGTTGGCGGTGTCGAAGCGGCGAAGCCCGACACGCCGCGCATGATCGAGCAGCAGCAGCGCCTGCTCTTCGCTGTCGCCGGCGCTGCGCAGGCTCGGCGACGAGCCGATCCCGCCGAAATTCCCGCAGCCGAACCAGATGCGGCCGACGTCGCGGTCCGTCAGCAAGCTGCCATCCCGACGCGTCCCGACATTCGAGCGGCGTAGCACATGCGCGCTTCGCGCACCCACTCCTACCCCCTCCCTTGCCAGGGAGAGGAAGCAGCTTCGCTCTTCCCGCCAGCGGCTGTCACGCTAAGAGCGCGAGCATGGACAAGCCCGTAACTCTCCCCGCCCCGCCCATCGCGGAACAGCGCCCGCATCGGACCGAGCGCCACGGCGTCACTATCGAGGACCCGTGGCACTGGCTGCGCGATCCAAAATATCCCGAGGTCGATGACCCCGACGTGCTCGCTTACCTGCACGCCGAGAACGACTATTTCGAGGGCTGGAAGAAGCAGCACCAAGGCCTGATCGACCAGCTGTTCGCCGAGATGAAGGGGCGCATCAAGGAGGACGAAAGCTCGGTCCCGATCCGCGACGGCGATTTCCTCTACTGGTGGGCGTTCAGGCCCGGCGCGCAATACCGGACCTGGTACCGGCGCCATATAACCCCTCCCCTTGATGGGGAGGGGCAGGGGTGGGGTGCTGTCTCCGGAGATGGCGCGGCTGCCGCCAGCGGCACCCCCTCCCCGACCCTCCCCCATCGAGGGGGAGGGAGCTCACCTGACGACGAAGTACTGTTCGACGAGCCGGTCGAAGCCGAGGGCCGCGAATATTTCCGCCTCGGCGCGCTCGAGGTCAGCCCCGACGGCAAATTGCTGGCGACGCTCGCCGATTACGATGGGTCCGAACGGTTCGAGCTTCGCATCCGCGACCTGGCGACCGGCAAGGACGTAGAGACCGTCACCAAGGTCGGGATCGGCCAGCCGGTGTGGACCAGCGACAGCAAAGGCATCGTCTTCACCGAGGTCAACGACAATTGGCGGAGCTATCGCGCGCGCTTCCACCGGCTCGGCCGGCCGCTGGACGAGGACAGCACGCTCTACGAGGAGACCGAGGAGCTCGGCTTCTCGGTCGGCATCGGCCGATCGCACGACCGCAGCACGATCTTCGTCGCGACGGGCGACAATGCGACCAGCGAGGTTCGGTTCGTTACCGCCGACGACCCGACTCGGCCGCTGACCCTGATCTCGCGCCGCAAGCCCAACCGCGAATATCATGTCGACGCGGCGCACGGGAAATTGTGGATCCACACCAACGACGACCACGTGAACTTCCGCCTGGCCATGGCCGATCCGGCCGATCCCGAGGCGTGGGAAACGGTGATTCCCGGATCCGACCAAGTCTATCTGACCGGCGCGACCGCCTATCGCGACCATCTGGCGATCAGCAGCCGCGTCGAGGGGCTCGATCAGTTGATCCTGCGCACCTACGCGGGCGCGGAGACGCGCATTCCGTTCGCCGAGGCGAGCTACAGCGCCTCCTTCCTCGGCAATCCCGAATTCGCGCCGGCCGCCTACCGCGTCGGCTATTCCTCTATGGTCACCCCGACCACCGTCTACGAATATCACCCCGCA
>DATENV010000286.1:0-4905 GCA_035274805.1 Sphingomicrobium sp.
GCAGCTTCGTGCGGGCCGCCCGCAATCTCAACATTACCCAGACTGCCGTCAGCGCGCGCATCCGGAGCCTGGAGCAGCAACTCGACCGCAAGGTTTTCGTGCGGAACAAGGCCGGTGCAAGGTTAACTCCAGCGGGGGACCAGTTCCTTCGCTTTGCCACATCGCTGGTGCAAATCTGGGACCGCGCTCGGCGCTCGGTTGCAACCGCGCCGGGGAAGGAGACGGTGGTCACGATCGGCGCCGAGCTCAGCCAGTGGAACCCCCTCATGCGCGATTGGCTGATTTGGATGCGGCGGGAATGCCCCGAACTGGCAATCAGCGCGCACATCGATACCGCCGAGCGACTAATGGATCAGGTCCAGGAAGGGGGGCTCGATTTCGCGATCCTTTATGCAGCGCCGGCGCGGCCCGGAGTGATCGCCGAGCTACTGTTCGAGGAGCGGCTGGTGCTGGTGACGACGACCCCGGCCGACGAGCCGCTGCGGCCCGAGGACCATGTCGAGGTCGAATGGGGCGAGGATTTTACCGCCAGCTATCACGCGGCTTTTCCGGATGCCGCGCCGGGAACCGTCTCGATCAGCTACGGTCCGCTGGCGCTGGATTATATCCTTGCCCGCGGCGGCAGCGGCTATTTCCGGATGGCCGCCGTCCGTCCCTTCATCGCCGACGGCCGCCTGGCCCTCGTTCCGGACAGCCCCGAATTTTCATATTCGGCTTATGCCGTCCACTCGACGAGGGCGGACGAAAGCGTCATTGCGCGCGTCCGCCGGGGCCTGCGCGCGGCCGCCGAAGGACTTTCGTGAGCCCGGTCGCGCGGCCATGAGTCGCCGCGGCGGCCCGACGAACGGGCCGCCGGGACGCTTACTTCTTCGCCGAATCGTCGACGTCGACGCCGAGGCGCGCCCATTCGGCCTTGGTCTTGCATTCCATACGGCTGATCCTGCTTCCCGTGTCCTGCTCGTACTGGAAGCAATATTTCGGTTGTTCCTGCGCTTTCGCCTTCGGCGAAACCGCGGCCGCACCAGTGGCCGGCACGGCAAGGATCAGGCTCAATGCTGCGAACTTCAAAGCGTACGCCATACTTTAATCTCCCCTCTGGAGGCAGTTGCACCATGCCTGCTGCGTCGGCGTCACCGCGTGCCGATTTCGACCGGACGGCATTGGGCCTCGACGGAAACCGTTTGCCGGTTGGTGGCCCCCGTTCGTCGTTCGTCGTCGCGGTTGACCGCTCAACCCTCCCTCGCTATGTCGCCGCCCGTCCGCGCGTCCTGTGTTTCACGCCTTGATCCAACTGGCGCCGGGCAAGAGCTGAACATTGCTCAATCTGCGCGTGGCCAAGCGGCCTGAAGCTGCTTGGGCGTCGCGCTATTTTTGTTGAGCAAAGTAACCGCCGGGGCTTCCGGCAATGAGGACTCCACGAAAGTAGTACTTTCGTGGGACCCAATGAAAGGTGAAGGGCTTCATGCCAACGATTAACCAGCTGATCCGCAAGGGTCGCGAACCGCAGAAGGCCAAGTCGAAGGTCCCTGCGATGGAGCAGAACCCGCAGAAGCGCGGCGTCTGCACGCGGGTCTATACGACGACCCCGAAGAAGCCCAACTCGGCGCTGCGCAAGGTCGCCAAGGTGCGCCTGACCAACCAGCGCGAGGTGATCAGCTACATCCCCGGCGAGGGCCACAACCTCCAGGAGCACAGCGTGGTCCTGATCCGCGGCGGGCGTGTTCGCGACTTGCCGGGCGTCCGCTATCACGTCCTCCGCGGCGTCCTCGACACACAGGGCGTCAAGGACCGCCGGCAGTCGCGCTCCAAGTACGGCGCCAAGCGCCCCAAATAATCACACGAGAGTAAGCCCCGGGCGGATTGAAGTCCCGGACCCGCTGAAGAAAGGAACACTCCAATGTCTCGTCGTCGTCGCCCAGAGAAGCGCGAAATCCTGCCCGATCCCAAGTTCGGGGATCTCACTTTGTCGAAGTTCATGAATTCGGTCATGCTCGACGGCAAGAAATCGGTTGCCGAAGGCATCGTCTATGGTGCTCTGGAGAGCGTCGAGACCCGCTTGAAGCGCGAGCCGCTCGGCATCTTCCATGATGCGCTCAACAACGTGAAGCCGGGCATCGAAGTCCGTTCGCGCCGGGTCGGCGGCGCAACCTACCAGGTCCCGGTCGAAGTGCGCCCCGAGCGTGCCCAGGCGCTGGCGATCCGCTGGCTGATCTCGGCGGCGCGTAGCCGTTCCGAGAAGACCATGGCCGGCCGCCTGTCGGGCGAATTGATGGATGCCGCGCAGAACCGCGGTAACGCCGTCAAGAAGCGCGAGGACACGCACCGCATGGCCGAAGCGAACCGCGCCTTCTCGCACTACCGCTGGTAAGGACCCGTACCTATATTCGGGGAAGCCGGATGCGCCGGCTCCCTACATCGCTAAGGAATTTGTGAAATGGCCCGCAGCCATCCGCTCGAACGCTATCGCAACATCGGCATCATGGCGCACATCGACGCCGGCAAGACGACGACCACCGAGCGCATCCTTTATTACACCGGAAAGTCCTACAAGATCGGCGAGGTCCATGAGGGCACCGCGACGATGGACTGGATGGAGCAGGAGCAGGAGCGCGGGATCACCATTACGTCCGCGGCGACGACCTGCTTCTGGACCGCCGGTGACGGGCCCGAGCACCGCATCAACATCATCGACACGCCCGGCCACGTCGATTTCACGATCGAGGTCGAGCGTTCGCTGCGCGTCCTCGACGGGGCGGTCGCCTGCTTCGACGGCGTCGCCGGCGTCGAGCCGCAGTCGGAGACGGTGTGGCGCCAGGCGGAGAAGTACAAGGTGCCGCGGATGTGCTTCGTCAACAAGCTCGACCGCACCGGCGCCAATTTCGACATGTGCGTCGGCATGATCAAGGACCGCCTCGGCGCCCGCCCGGCGGTGCTTTATCTGCCGATCGGCATCGAGGGCAGCTTCAAGGGCCTCGTCGACCTGGTCGAGAACCGCGCTATCATCTGGCTCGAGGAGAGCCTCGGCGCGAAGTTCGTCTTCGAAGAGATTCCGGACGATCTGAAGGATGCCGCCGCGGCTGCGCGCATGGAGCTGATCGAGATGGCGGTGGAGCAGGACGACGCCGTGATGGAAGCCTACCTCGAGGGCACCGAGCCCGACACGGCGACGCTCAAGAAGCTGATCCGCAAGGGCACGCTGAACTTCTCGTTCGTGCCGGTACTGTGCGGCTCGGCGTTCAAGAACAAGGGCGTGCAGCCGTTGCTCGACGCAGTCGTCGACTATCTGCCGAGCCCGCTCGATGTCCCGCCGGTCGAAGGCCACAAGCCGGACAGCGAGGAAATCGACACCCGCGAGGCATCGGACGACGCTCCGTTGTCCGCCTTGGCCTTCAAGATCATGAACGACCCGTTTGTCGGCACTCTGACCTTTGCCCGCATCTATTCGGGCAAGCTCGAGGCGAGCTCGCAGATGCTGAACTCGGTCAAGGACAAGAAGGAAAAGGTCGGCCGCATGCTGCTGATGCATGCCAATGACCGCGAGGACATCCAGGTCGCTTATGCCGGCGACATCGTCGCGCTGGCTGGCCTCAAGGACACGACCACGGGCGACACGCTGTGCGCCGCTAACGCCCCGATCATCCTCGAACGGATGGAGTTTCCGGACCCCGTGATCGAGGTCGCCGTGGAGCCGAAGACCAAGGCCGATCAGGAAAAGATGGGTGTCGCCCTCAGCCGCCTGGCGCGCGAGGATCCGTCATTTCGCGTCACCACCGACCATGAATCCGGCCAGACCATCATCAAGGGGATGGGCGAGCTCCACCTCGAGATCCTGGTCGACCGCATGAAGCGCGAGTTCAAGGTCGAGGCCAATGTCGGCGCGCCGCAGGTCGCCTATCGCGAGTATCTCGCCAAGCCGATCGAGCTTACCTACACCCACAAGAAGCAGTCGGGCGGCTCCGGCCAGTTCGGCGAGGTGAAGGTCAAAGTCGTCCCCGGCGAGCGCGGCACCGGCTTCCAGTTCATCGACGAGATCAAGGGCGGCAACATCCCGCGCGAATATATCCCGTCGGTCGAGAAGGGCTTCCGCGAGACCGCCGAGACCGGGTCGCTGATCGGTTTCCCGATCGTCGACTTCGCGGTCCACCTGATGGACGGCAAGTACCATGACGTCGACTCATCGGCGCTGGCGTTCGAGATCACCGGCCGCGGCGCGATGCGCGAAGCGGCGCAGAAGGCCGGCATCAAGATCCTCGAGCCGATCATGAAGGTCGAGGTGGTGACGCCGGAAGATTATCTCGGCGACGTCATCGGCGACATCAACAGCCGGCGCGGCCAGATCCAGGGCACCGACAGTCGCGGCAACGCGCAGGTTGTCGAGGCGATGGTGCCGCTCGCAAACATGTTCGGCTACGTGAACCAGCTGCGTTCCTTCACCCAGGGACGGGCCCAGTACACGATGCAATTCTCGCACTATGACGAGGTGCCGCAGAACGTCGCCGACGAGGTGAAGGCGAAACTAGCGTAAGCGCAAAATAGCAGTTATGGGCGCGTCCGCGATGAGGGCGGGCCGCCCGAATTCGTTTCAATAGAAGAGGCGTAAAATGGCTAAGGCTAAATTCGAGCGGAATAAGCCGCACGTGAACATCGGAACCATTGGTCACGTCGACCATGGCAAGACGTCGCTGACCGCGGCGATCACCAAGGTCCTGGCCGAAAGCGGCAAGGCCGAGTTCACCGACTATGCGAACATCGACAAGGCGCCGGAAGAGCGCGAGCGCGGCATCACCATCTCGACCGCGCACGTCGAGTATGAGACCGACAAGCGCCACTATGCGCACGTCGATTGCCCGGGCCACGCCGACTATGTGAAGAACATGATCACCGGTGCCGCGCAGATGGACGGCG
>DATENV010000287.1:0-15417 GCA_035274805.1 Sphingomicrobium sp.
GCTAGTCCCCGGCGATCCCTGGCCGCTAATCTCGAATGATGGGTAGCCGAGGAAGCGCGAGGAGCTGGTCGGGGTGGTTTGCCAGGCGGTTTGAGCGAAGGACGAGAAGGGCACCATGTCGCCCTGGTTGCTGCGCACGAACCATTGATCGATGTCGCCGGGCTTCGCGCGATACGGCGCATCGCCCTGCACGAACACGCGCTTGACGCGTCCCCGATCGACGAAATCGTTGACGTAGCGCCCGCCCCACGCCGCCGACAAAGTATTGTTGACGTCGCCGGCGCTGAGCCCGAGCGCCGCCACGCGCTGCTGATCGATGTTGACCTTCAGGCTGGCGACGTCGGGCAATTCGCTCAACCGCACCGAGGCGAGCTTCGGATCGGCGGACGCCGCGGCGAGGAGGCGGTCGCGGGCGGCGTCGAACTCGTCCTTGCTCATGCCGCCGGTGTTGAGCATCTCCATCGTGAAGCCACTCGACTGGCCGAGGCCGCGGATCGCGCCGGGAACGAGCGCGAACACCTGGGCGTCGCGAAGTCCGCGCAGCGCGCCCGAAGCCCGTTGCACGATGGCATCGGCGCTGTTGTCGGCGCCCTTGCGCTTGTCATAATCGGCGAGGTTGAGGAACGCCTGGCCGGTATTCTGCCCGGCCGAGCCCTGGCCACCGCCGGCGACCGTGAAGTAGGTCTTCACGTTCTTCTTTTCCGGCCCGCGCAGGAAATAATCCTCGACCTTTTGCTGGACGTCGCGCGTGCGGGTCATGGTCGCGCCGGCCGGAAGCCGGAACTGGACGAACGCGGCGCCCTGGTCCTCCGTCGGCAGGAATCCGGTCGGCAGGCGGAAGAACAGCAGTACGAGGATGGCGAAGACGCCGCCGTAAATTCCGAGGAACAGCCATTTGCGGTCGACCACCCGGCTGACCGAACGGACGAACCAGTCGCGGAAGCGATCGAAGCCGTCATTGAACCTGGTGCGGCCGGCCTCGAGCGTGTGCGCGGCCCTGGGGGCGGCGCGGCCGAGCCAGGTCTGCTCGATCCTTGCGTGGGTGCGGCGGAGGATGTTGGCGGCGATCGCCGGGCTGAGAGTCAGCGCGATGAACACGGAGAGCGCCATTGCCGAGACGATCGTCGCCGCGAATTGCCGGTAGATGACGCCGGTCGAACCGCCGAAGAAGACCATCGGCAGGAACACCGCGGACAGCACCAGCGCGATCGCGATCAGCGCCATCTGGATCTGCTGCATCGAAGCGACCGTCGCGTCGCGCGGGCTCATCTGCGGATTTTCGTGCATCAGCCGCTCGACGTTCTCGACCACAACGATCGCATCGTCGACCAGCAGCCCGGTCGCCAGCACCAGCCCGAACAGGGTCATCGTGTTGATCGAGAAACCGAGCGCATAGAGGATCGCGAAAGTGCCGAGCAGCACGACCGGCACCGCGATGAAGGGGATCAGGGTCGCTCGCCAGCTCTGCAGGAAGACGAACATGACGAGGACGACCAGCAGGATCGCCTCGAACAGGGTCTTGACGACTTCCCAGATCGACAATTTGATGAAGTCGCTGGTGTCGTTGGCATAAGCATAATCATAGCCCTGCGGCATGCGCGGCGCGATTTCGGCAACCTTGGCCTTGACCAGGTTGGCGGTACGGAGCGCGTTCGCGCCGGGCTCCAATGAAATGCCGATGCCCGCGCCGGGGTGGCCGTTGGCCCGGATGGTCGCGGCATAGCTTTCGGCGCCAAGCTCGACGCGCGCGACGTCGCCGAGCAGGACGCGCGCGCCGGTCGGGTCGGCCTTGACGATGATGTTGCGGAACTGGTCGGGCGTCTGCAGCCGCGACTGCGCCGTAACGGTTGCATCGAGCATCTGGCCCTGCGGCTGCGGCAGGCCGCCCACTTCGCCGGCGGCGACCTCGGTGTTCTGGCTCTGGATCGCGGCGATGACGTCGCTCGGCATCAGCCCGAAGCTGGCGAGCTTGTGCGGGTCGAGCCAGATCCGCATCGCGTAGGATGAGCCGAACACGTTGACGTCGCCGACGCCGTCGATGCGCGACAGCTCGTCCTGCATGTTGGTGGTCAGCCAGTCGGAAACGTCGAAGTTGGTGCTTCGGTCGGTGGTGTCGAAGATGCCGACGATGAGCAGCAGGTCCGGCGACCCCTTGGTCACGCGAACGCCTTGCTGCTGGACCTGCTGCGGAAGCCGCGAAATCGCCGTCTGGATCGCGTTCTGCACCTGGACCTGAGCGATGTCGGGGTCGATGCCCTTGTCGAGGATGACGCTGATCGAGACCTGTCCTCGCGCCGTCGACGACGACTGGAAATAAAGCATGCCGTCGATCCCGGTCAGTTGCTGCTCGAGCACCTGGGTCACGCTGCTTTCGAGCGTCGCGGCAGAAGCGCCGGGATAACTGGTGCGGATGTTGATCTGGGTCGGCGCCACGTCGGGATATTGCGCGACGGGCAGCTGGAGGATCGCGCCGATCCCCATCAGCATGATGATGATCGCGATCACCCAGGCGAAAATCGGGCGATCGATGAAGAGCTTCGACATCCGCTAGCCGCTCTGTCGCGCCGGCCTGCTCGCGTCGGGCGGCGGTGCCTTGACGCGCTGCGGCGCGGTCGCTGGAACCGGCTTGATCGCGGCCCCGTCCTTCAGGTTCGCGGTGCCCTGGGTGATGACCTTCTCGCCCGGCGCCAGGCCGCCGGTCACGACCCAATAGGTACCAAGCGTGCGGTCGGCCTGGACGGTCCGCTGCACCGCGCGATTGCCCGGGCCGACGACGAACAAGGTGGCATTGCCCTGCGGATCGCGGCTGACCGCCTGCTGCGGCACGAGGATCGCATCGGTCTGCACCGCCTGGGCGAACTGCGCCGTCACATACATGCCCGGCAGGAGGATGCCCTGCGGGTTGGCGAAGCGGGCGCGGATAGTGACCGTCCCGGTGCTCTGGTCGACGATCACCTGGCTGAACTCGACCGTCCCGGAGAAGCCGTAATTGGAGCCGTCGGGCAGCTTCAGGCGCACCTGGGCCGACGCCGGAACTGCGCCGCCTTGCGCGAGCGCCTGCCGCAGCTTGAGGAGATCGGACGCGGACTGCTGGATGTCGACATAGACCGGGTCGAGGCGGGTGATGGTGGCGAGCGCGTCCGCCTGGTTCGCGGTCACCAGCGCGCCCTCGGTGAAGTTCGAAAGGCCGATCCGCCCGCTGATCGGTGCGGGCACGCGGGTGAAGCGCATGTTGACCTGGGCCGCGCGCAGCGAGGCGCTGTTCTGGGCGACCGCGGCGTCCGCCTGCCGGGCTTGCGCCAGCGCATCGGTATAATCCTGCTTGGAGATCGCCTCCATGTCGGCGAGCGGCTTGTAGCGCGACGCGCGCGTGCGCGCGGCGACCGCGCTGGCGCGCGCGCTCTGCAGGTTGGCCGACGCCTGCGCGGCCTGCGCCGCGTAGATGCTGGGATCGATCTGGTAGAGCGTCTGGCCCTGGCGCACCACCGAGCCTTCGCGGAACAGCCGCTTCAGGATGACTCCGGAAACCTGCGGCCGGACCTCGGAAACCTGGAAGGCGGCGACCCGCCCTGGGAGTTCCTGCTGCAGCGGCGCGCTGCCCTGCTGGACGACGACGAAGCCGACCGTCGCCGGTCCGCGCTGGCCGCCGCGCCCGCCCGGGCCCTGTGGACCGTCGCCGCCGCTTCCGCAGCCGGCAAGCAGCAGCAACGCCGCAAGGGCAGCGCCGATGCGGCTGCGGCTCAGGATTGAGGAAGTCACGATTGCGGCAATTTCGACTGTCGTTCCGGAATGCAAGCCCCGCCGTGAAGCGGGGAAGATGAACGTCCGCGGGCCGCTAGGTTATCTTTCGGCGAGGGTGGCGGCCACTTCGACGAACGGCCGAGAGCGCCGACGGACGCGCGACCGGCTGCCGCAATGGAGCAGGGGAAGAAGTGGTGGACGCACTAGGGCTCGAACCTAGGACCCGCTGATTAAGAGTCAGCTGCTCTACCAACTGAGCTATGCGTCCACTGCCGTGAGGCGAAAGCTCCGGCGGTATAATCTCGCCTTGAGCGGCGGCGCCGGTAGCATGCGCCCATCTGGTGCGCAACCGCGTGATTTCAAGCGGTCAGATCAGACGCGACACCGTCCGTTGTTGCCGTTCGAGCGCCATCAGCAGGCCGAGGCACAGCATCACCGTCATCACCGCCGAGCCGCCGAAGCTGACCAGCGGCAGCGGCACGCCGACCACCGGCGCAAGGCCCATCACCATCATCAGGTTGATCGACACGTAGAAGAAGATCGTCGCCGACAGGCCTGCGGCAGCCAGCTGCGCGAAGCGGGTGCGCGCGTTCTGGCTGACCCGCATGCCCCAGCGGATGACCGCCGCGAAGGCGCAGATAAGGAGCACGCCGCCGACCAGGCCCCACTCCTCGGCCATGGTCGCGAACACGAAGTCGGTGTGTCCCTCGGGAAGATATTGCAGATGGCTTTGGCTGCCTTGAAGGAAGCCCTTCCCCCAGATGCCGCCGGAGCCGATCGCGATCTTCGATTGGGCGATGTGATAGCCCGCGCCGAGCGGGTCGCTTTCGGGATCAAGAAAGACGTCGATACGCTTGCGCTGATAGCCGTGGAGCATGCCGTAGGCGATCGGCGCGGCCACGGCCACGGCGGCGACCGGACCGGCAAACAGCCACCACGGCAGGCCCGCGAGGAACATGACGGTCACCCCGCACAGCACCACCATGATGCAGGTGCCGAGGTCGGGCTGGACGAGGATCAGCAAGGCCGGGACGCCGAGCAATGCCATGGCCGGCCAGATTGCGCGCCACTTGCGGATCTCCGCGGGGGGAACGAGCTCGTAGAAACGGGCCAGCGTCAGGACGATTGCCGGCTTCATGAACTCAGAGGGTTGTAGCCGGATTGGTCCGATGTCGAGCCAGCGCTGAGCCCCCTTGCTGACGAACCCCAGAACCTCGACCCCGATCAGCATGATCAGGGTCGCTCCGTAGATCGGGAAGGTCAGCGCCTTGATCGTCGATTCCTTCAACCACGACATGACGATCGCGATCGACAGGAAGCCGAAGAAGATGATGCCCTGCTTGAGCGCCCACGGCCGCGGCGCTCCGCCGGCAGCCGAATAAAGCACGATCAGGCCGAACGTCGCGATCCCCGTGACCAGGAAGATGAGGCGCCACGGCAGCCGCGCTAGCGGCCGCGGGATAATCGCGGACGTGATCATGCCGACCCGGCAGCCCGCGATGTGGCTTTGAAAGCTTCGAGCTGGCGCGCGTTGCGCTCGGCGAGCGTTCCGCCCCATTGCTTCTCAAGCGGTTCGAGGGCCTCGAACGCCTTCTTCTGGTCGAACAAATAGGTCATCGAATCGCGGACGACCGGCGCTGCGGCCGAGGCTCCGAAACCGCCATGCTCGATGATGCACCCGATCGCGTAGCGCGGCTTGTCCGCCGGTGCGAAGGCGATGAAGAGCGCATGATCGCGCAGCGCCCAAGTGCTCTGGTGGCCGCGCTCGCCAAGGCGGAAGACCTGGGCTGTCCCCGTCTTGCCGGCCATCAGAATGCCATCGATCGGAAGCTTTGAGCCGACCGCCGTGCCGCGCTCATTGACAACTGCAGACATGGCGTCGCGGACGAAGGCGAGGTGCGCTGGATCGACGTCGAGGCCGGGCGCCGGCTTGCGCTTGCCCGACATCAGCAACCGGGGCTGGAGCAGCTTTCCAGCTGCAAGCCGCGCCGGCATCACCGCCAGCTGCATCGGGTTGATCAGCACATAGCCCTGGCCGATCGACGTGTTGGCCGAATCGTATCCCTGCCATTTGCGATGATATTTTTTCTCGAGCCACTTCGGGTTCGGCATCGTTCCGTAGCGCTGCGTTGGTAGCGGCAGGTCGAATTCCTGACCGTAGCCGAGCGTGTTGACCATCTCGGTCGTCTGCTCGGGATCGGTGATGAGCCCAGTCGCCCAGAAATAGGTGTTGCAGCTGCGCTCGACGGCCGAACGCATATCCATCAATCCGTGCACCGCATCGCAGCGAAAATAGCGGTTCCCGATCTGATAGCCGCCGTTGCACATCACGCGCCGCTTCGGGTCGACTCCTTGCTTCAGGAATGCCAGCGCCATGGCTGGCTTGATTGTCGATCCGGACGGGTAAAGGCCTTGCGCGACCTTGTTGAGGAGCGGGATGTGATCGTCCCCGGACAGCGCCTTCCACTCCGTCCGCCCGATGCCTTCGCTAAAGCTGTTCGGATCGAACGCCGGCATCGACACGAAGGCGAGCATGTCGCCGGTCGTGACGTCCATCGCCACGAGCGCGCCTGATTGGTCGCCCATCCGCCGGGCTGCATATTGCTGCAGGCCCTGGTCGATGGTCAGCTGGACGGTCTGGCCGCTTCGGTCGGGCTTGGGGTCGAGCTCCTTGATCAGCTTGCCGCGCGCCGTGACCTCGACGCGCTGGCCGCCGGGAGTGCCGCGAAGGTACGGCTCCAGCATTTTTTCGAGCCCCTGCTTGCCGATCTTGAAACCGGGAATGATCAGCAGGGGGTTCTTGTCCTCGGCCTCATATTCCTTGGCATTGGCGGTGCCGACATAGCCGAGCAGGTGAGCGACCGCGGGGCCATCGGGATAATAGCGTGAAAAACCGCGCGTCGCCTGGACGCCGGGCAGGTCTGGAAGGCGGACCGTCACGGCCGCATACTTGTCGTAAGAGACATTGTCGGCGACTGACACCGGCTGGAAACCGCGCGATTCCGCAAGCTCGCGCCTGATCCTCTCGACATCATCCTCATTGAGCGCGAGCAGCCTTGCGAGGTCCGAGACGACGTCGCGGTCTTTTTCGAGCTGTTGCGGGATAATGTCGACGCGAAAGCTCGACCGGTTGATCGCGATCGGCTTTCCATGGCGATCGATGATCCAGCCGCGCCGCGGCGGGACGGGGATCAACTGGACCCGGTTGCTTTCGCTGAGCAGTTGATACTTTTCGTTCTGGGCGACAGCCAGCCAGCCCATCCGTCCGATCAGCAGTCCGCCGACCGCCGCCTGCGCCCCGCCAAGTACCATCATCCGGCGCGAGAAGGTGATCGATTGATGCGCCGTGGTGATGCGCATGTGCTTCATCGCCCGAGCCTCCAGGCGTCGATGCGCGAGACGATCCAGGCGAAGGCAGGGAACACGCAGATCGAGATGACCAGCGCCGGAAGCATCCTGGTAAAGGGCGGGGCGGCGTCCAGGACCTTGGCGACGCGCCACTGCAGCCATTCGTCAATTGCAATCAGCACGGCTGCCAGCACCCACTCGATCCAATAATCGCGCCACATCGTGCGACGGTCGACGAGGTCGAGCGCCAACATGGTCGCACTCCACAAAGCGATTGAAAATCCTACCGGATAACCGGTGAACAGGTCGTTGACGAAGCCGAGCGGTGCGCCCCACCACGGTGGCCACGGGTCGGCGCGAAGCAGCCGCCAGCTGATGAACACGAGATAGCCGAAGTCGGGGTACCAGCCGTTGGTCGAGACGATCGGCAGCGCCGCGAGCAGGGAGGCGGCGACGACCGTCGCGGCGGGAAGGTAGGCCGCGAACGGGGACGGCCCGCGCCCGATCTGGCCGCGCGGCGGCCCAAGGGCAGCACGAACCATCAGGGGGCCTCCGTCTCGGGCGCAGCGCTCTCGGCTGCCACCGCCGCCGGCTCGAACGGCGGCTCGACGATGGCGAAGCTGGTCTTGGCCGGATCCGCTAGCGGCAGCGCCACTGCGCCGTCATCCTCGAGCTTCACGATGCGCGCGATCGGCACCAACGGTGGGTAGAGACCGCCCGTGCCCGATGTCGTGATGATGTCGCCGCGCTTGAACGGGTTGCGCCCCACCTCGAGCGGACGCACGTCGATGGTTCCGTCGCCGCGGCCTTGCGCGATCACGGGAATGCCGCTGCGGAGCAGGCGTGCGGGAACGATGCTCGCCCGGTCGGATACCAGCAGCACCCTCGACGCCAGCGTCCCGGCGTCGATGATCCGGCCGACGAGCCCGCTCGGCGAACGGACGGGCATGCCGACCCGGACGCCGTCGCTGGTTCCCGCCGACAGGATTGCGAAGCGGCGGGGGCTGTTGAACGACGAGCCGACGATGCGGCCGGTGGCGACAGTCGTCCGCTCGCGTTCCCGCAGCTGGAGCGTCGCCTTGAGCTGCTGATTCTCATGGAAGATCGCTTTGGCTTCGACCATCCGCTGGAGCATCGCGCTGCGCTCACGCTTAAGCTCGGCATTCTGGCCGGCGGCATCCCAATAATTGCCCGCGCCGGTGAAGATGCCGGAGACCGTCGCAGTCACCTCATGCAATGCGCCGGCAACCGGGCCGGTGACGTCGAGGGCGGCGCCGCGCACGCGCTCGAACTGCTGCGGCGCGACCAGCGAGAGCGCGAGCAGGATCACGCCGACGATAATCCCGGCCATCACCGCGAGGAAGCTGAAGAACAGCCCGTACTGGGCCCGACGCGACCAGCCGGGACGCGCGGTCGCCACCGCCTATGCTTTCGTCAGGCGGTCTGGAGGACGCCGCGGAACTGCTCTTCCTCCAGCGCCCGGCCGGTGCCGAGCGCAACGCAGGTGAGCGGGTCGTCGGCGACCGTGACTGGGAGGCCCGTCTCGTCGCGCAGCACCTCGTCGAGGCCCTGGAGCAGCGCGCCGCCGCCAGTGAGCACGATGCCCTGGTCGCAGATGTCGGCGGCCAGTTCCGGCGCGGTGTTCTCGAGCGCGATGCGCACGCCTTCGACGATCGTGCCGACCGGCTCGGACAGCGCCTCGGCGATCTGGCCCTGGTTGATCGAGATTTCCTTGGGCACGCCGTTGACCAGGTCGCGACCCTTGATGTGCACGGTCTTGCCGATGCCGTCGACCGGCGGCTTGGCGATGCCCACTTCCTTTTTGATCCGCTCGGCGGTCGCTTCGCCGATCAGCAAATTGTGGTTGCGGCGCACGTAGGAGCTGATGGCTTCGTCCATCTTGTCGCCGCCGACCCGCACCGAGGTGGTGTAGGCGAGGCCGCGGAGCGACAGCACCGCGACTTCCGTCGTTCCGCCGCCGATGTCGACGACCATCGATCCGATCGGCTGGGTGACCGGCATGTCAGCGCCGATCGCGGCGGCCATCGGCTCCTCGATCAGATAAACCGCGCTGGCGCCGGCGTTCGACGCGGCGTCGCGGATCGCTCGGCGCTCGACCGAGGTCGAGCCCGACGGGACGCAGATCACGATCTCCGGAAAGCGCCAGGCGCGCATCTTGCCGCCGTGCACCTTGTGGATGAAGTGCTTGATCATCTGCTCGGCGACATCGATGTCGGCGATGACTCCGTCGCGCAGCGGCCGGATCGCCTCGATCTGGTCGGGCGTCTTGCCCATCATCAGCTTGGCATCGTCGCCGACGGCCTTGACCTTCTTGACGCCGTTGATGGTCTCGATGGCGACGACCGACGGTTCATTCAGCACGATTCCGCGGCCGCGGACGTACACGAGCGTGTTGGCGGTCCCGAGGTCGATCGCCATGTCGTGCGACATCCACTTGAACCAACGATTCCAGAACATTCGACCCCCGCCTCTTAGGTTGATTTTGCCAGCCGCCGAGCAGCCACGCGAGCTTAATTCCTGATTGTTCTCAGGCCATTGAATGCAATCTGAATTTTCGGGAAAAAACAGTGCTTCGCCGGCACCTTGGGATTGGGATAAGACCCTTAACATGTCAATAAGAAGGCTGCCCCCGGAGCTCATCAATCGCATCGCTGCCGGCGAGGTGGTCGAACGGCCGGCAAGCGCGCTCAAGGAGCTGGTCGAAAATTCGCTCGACGCGGGGGCCGCACAGGTCTCGGTCCGGCTCCAGGCCGGCGGGCTCGAGCTGGTCGAAGTGATCGACGACGGCGCCGGAATGACGCCCGCCGAAATGCGGCTCGCGCTCGAACGGCACGCGACTTCGAAGCTGCCGGGGGATGCGATCGACCAGGTGACGAGCTTTGGCTTCCGCGGCGAAGCGCTGCCGTCGATCGCCAGCGTCTCGCGGCTGACGCTCGAAAGCCGGCCGCGCGGCGCTGACGGCTGGCGAATCGCGATCGATCACGGGGAGCGCCTCGACGAGGGGCCCGCCGCGCTTCCGCCCGGGACCCGGATCCGGGTCGAGGGGCTATTCGACAAGGTGCCGGCACGGCGCAAGTTCCTGCGCAGCGCGCGCAGCGAATATGCGGCCTGCCTCGATGCCGTGAAGCGGCTGGCGATGGCGCGCAGCGACGTCGGCTTCACGCTCGACCATGACGGACGGCGCATCCTGACGCTGCAGCCGGCCGCCCCGCCCACCCGGGTCGCCGAGCTGTTGAGCCATGAGCTCGACCGCCACGGCATCGGCATCGATTGTACTCGCGACGGGCTTCGACTCACCGGTGTCATCAGCCTGCCGACCTTCAACCGCGGCATGGCCGACCAGCAATATCTGTTCGTCAACGCCCGGCCGGTGAAGGACCGGTTGCTGGTCGGCGCGCTCCGCGCGGCATATCGCGACCTGATCGCCCGCGACCGCCATCCGATCGCGGCGCTGTTCGTCGAAGTTCCGCTCGACGAGGTCGACGTGAACGTCCACCCGGCGAAGAACGAGGTGCGCTTTCGCGACCCCTCGGCGGTTCGCGGGCTGATCATCGGCGGCCTCCGCCGCGCGCTCGACGAGGATAGCCAGCGCAGCGCGGCGCACGAGCAGGCCGCCGCGCCGGTGATGTGGACCACGTGCGCCGCGTATGATGAGTCTCTGCTTCGTCATTCCCGCGAAAGCGGGAATCCCGCTGTTGTTGAAGGAAGCGGGACCCCCGCTTCCGCGGGGGTGACGATTGTTGCCGAAGAACATCGGCTCTTCGACCACGCACCCGCCGCGCGCGCCGAACCCGCGGTCGAGCCGGTGCCGAGCTTCCCGCTCGGCGTCGCGCGAGGGCAGGTGGCGGCGACCTATATCGTCGCCGAAGCCCAGGACGGGCTGGTGATCGTCGACCAGCACGCCGCCCACGAACGGCTGGTGCTCGAACGGATGCGCGCCGCGAGGGAAGGCGGGGCGGTCGCCCGCCAGGCGCTCTTGATCCCCGAAGTGGTCGAGCTCGACGAGCCCGATTGCGATCGGCTCGACGGCGCGGCCGAGGAGCTAGCGGCAATGGGGCTCGAGCTCGAGCGGTTCGGCCCGACGGCGATGCTGGTCCGCGCCGTGCCCGCGGCGCTCGGCAAGACCGACGCGGCCGTCCTGCTCGCCGACCTCGCCGCCGAAATCGCCGAGCTCGGCGGTCCGCTCAGCCTGCGCGACAAGCTCGACCATGTCGCCGCGACCATCGCCTGCCACGGCTCGGTGCGCGCCGGCCGCGTCCTCTCGGTCGCGGAAATGAACGCGTTGCTGCGCGAGATGGAAGTCACGCCGCGATCGGGCCAGTGCAACCACGGCCGCCCGACCTGGGTGAAGCTCGGGCACGGCGAGATCGAAAAATTGTTCGGCCGCAAATAAGGCCGCCGCCGATGCTCTATCTGATCGTCTTAGTTGGTGCCGGGATCGGCGGCGCGCTGCGCCACGGCGTCAATGTGGGCGCGGCGCGGCTGTTCGGCTACGGCTTTCCGTTCGGCACGCTCGTCGTGAATGTCGCCGGGTCGTTTGCGATGGGCCTGCTCGCCGGATATTTCGCGTTCCGGCCGGGAATCGAGCAGCATGTGCGGCTGTTCCTCACCACGGGCATCCTCGGCGGGTTCACGACCTTCTCCGCTTTCTCGCTCGACACCGCGCTGCTGGTCGAGCGCCATGCGTACGGACTTGCCGCCGGCTATGCCCTCGGCTCGGTCGCCGCCAGCGTGTCGGCATTGTTCTTCGGCCTGGCGCTGTTTAGGGGCGGCGGCCACTTGCCATGAACATCGATCTCATCCCCACCGGTGACAATCCGCCCGAGAACATCAACGTCGTGATCGAAGTCCCGGTCGGTGGCGAACCCGTCAAATATGAATTCGACAAGAAGTCTGGCGCCTTGTTCGTCGACCGGATCCTCCACACACCGATGCGCTACCCGGCGAACTACGGCTTCGTGCCCCACACGCTGTCGCCCGACGGCGACCCGCTCGATGCGCTGGTGATCGCCCGCTCGCCGTTCGTCCCAGGCTGCGTCGTCCGCGCCCGCCCGATCGGCGTCCTCAACCTCGAGGACGAGCATGGGGGCGACGAAAAGCTGATCTGCGTTCCGGTCGACACGACCTTCCCTTATTATTCGGACGTCGGCGAGCGGCAGGACCTGCCTTCGATCGTGCTTCAGCAGATCGAGCATTTCTTCACCCACTACAAAGACCTCGAGCCCGACAAGTGGGTGCGTGTCGGCAAATGGGGCACCGCCGCCGACGCTCGCCGGATCGTGATCGAGGCGATCGAGCGCGCCAGCGGCAAGGTTCCGGCAACCGCCGCCTGACTTTCTGACCCGTTGATGGTACAGAGCCGCTCTCGCATGGCAGGGAGGCGGCCCATGGCGACTCAAGACCGCATCTATTTCGCGCAGCGCGCCGCCGAGGAGCAGGAGCGCGCGGTTGCGGCCGGCGACCCGGACGTCGCCGAGGCGCATCGCAAGCTGCAGCGCGCCTATCTCGAGCGCGCGAGCGTCGGCGACCGGCCCGACAGCCTGCACGAAACGATCGGCTGATCAGTCCTTGGCGCCGCGGAGGCGTCGGTAAGTTTTTTCGAGCAAGGTCTCACGGTTGTCGGCGCGCGCCTTCCCAAGCCGCGGATAGCCGGCGGCTTCCTCTTGCTTCAGTTCCTCGGCGAAGCGGCCGGCGCGGACCTCGGCCAGGACCTCGCTCATCCGCTTGCGGACGCCGTCGCCGATGATCCTCCGGCCGCCAAGCAGCGCGCCCAGCTCCGCGGTATTGGAGATGGCTTCGCGCATGCCCGCGATGCCCCGCGCCTCGATCAAGTCGGCAATCAATTTCAGCTCACCGACGCATTCGAGATAGGCCAGCTCGGGCGATACGCCGCCATCGACCAGCGTCTCGAACCCGGCAATCAGCAGCTCGGGGACCGCGCCCCACACCACCGCCTGCTCATTGAACAGGTCGGCCTCGGCCTCCTCGGCAAAGCTCGAGGCGATGAGCCCCGCGCGGCCGCTGCCGATCGCGCGGCCATAAGCGAGGGCGATGCCGCGGGCCGTGCCGGTCGCGTCCTGGGCCACCGCCCAGACGGCGATCATGCCCTTGCCCTCGGTGTAGAGCAAGCGAAGCGCGGTGCCGGGCCCTTTCGGGGCCACCAGGTACACGTCGAGGTCGGCGCGCGGGTCGATGAACCCGAACCGCACCGACAGGCCATGGCTGAAACCGAGCGCCGCACCTTCGCGCAGCCGCGGCTCGATCTCGCGATAAAGCGCGGAGTGGATTTCGTCGGGGGCGAGCATCATCACCACCTCGGCGGAAGACACTGCGTCTTCGATGGTCGCGGTTTGCAACCCCGCGGCCTCGGCTTCAGCCCGGCTCCCGGAGTCGCCTCTCAGGCCGACGACGACGTCGATGCTGCTGTCATGCAGGTTAAGCGCCTGGGCCCGGCCCTGGTTGCCGTAGCCGAGAATCGCCACCCGCTTGCCGACGAGCGGCGCGGGATCGATGTCGGCGTCTTTGAGCAGTTCCATCGAATGTCTATAGAGCCCTCCCCCTCGATGGGGGAGGGTTGGGTGGGGATGATCGATGAGAGACGCTCAGCCTCAGATTTCACCCCAGCCCTGACCCCTCCCCATCAAGGGGAGGGGAAATGAGACCGAGCGCATCGCTGAGGCGGTCCACGTCGAGCGCTTCCTTGAAGCGGGGCCACCCTGCCGGCGGCTGGTGCGCGAACCACGTGTACTGCCGCTTGGCATAGCGGCGAGTCGCCTGCTGGCCCCCCGCGACCGCCTCGTCGAGCGTCGATTGGCCGAGCAAATAGGCCGACAATTCGCGCACGCCGATCGCGCGCATGACCGGGAGGTTGGGATTGAGCTTGCGCGCGAGCAGCGCCTCGACCTCGGTGACCGCGCCCTCCTCGATCATCCGGGCGAAACGCTCGTCGCACCGCGCGTAGAGCCATTTGCGCGGCGGCAGCAGGATGATCGCCCTGAGCACGACCTGATCGGCGATGCCGCCTTCGCGCTCCTTCTGCCATTCGGCGAGTGTCCGCCCGGTCGACAGGATCACTTCGAGCGCGCGATTGATCCGGGCCGTGTCGGCCGGCTTCAGTCGCGCCGCGGCATCCGGGTCGAGCGCTCTCAATTTTGCATGATTTTCGTCGACCATGGCTTCGCGGACGCGCGCCCGGACCTCTTGGTCGATAGCCGGCACCGGCGCGATGCCGTCGAGCAAGGTACGCAAATAGAGGCCGGTGCCGCCGACGAGGATCGGCACACGGCCGCTACTCTGCACATCGGCAATCTCCCGAGCCGCCATCGCCGCCCAGTCGGCGGCGGAGCAGGGCAGGGCGCCGTCCTGTACGCCATACAGGCGGTGCTCGGCGCGCTGGAGGTCCTCATCGGTCGGCGCAGCGCTCAGGACACGCAGGTCGCGATAGACTTGCGCGCTATCGGCGTTGACGATCACGCCTCCAATTTGCTGAGCAAGGGCGAGCGCCAGTGCCGACTTGCCGCTTGCGGTCGGGCCGGCAATGACAACCAGTGGAGGTTTGGACGAAGGCATGACGATCGCAACGCTGATAGCAGCGGGGAAGCTCGATGACAGGCTGGTCGACCGCGTGCTGGGCCTGCTCCGCGAGCTCGATCCCAAGGCGGCGTTCCTCCACTGGATCGACGAGGGTGATGCCGCGGACCTGCGCTTCTCGGGCAACGGAAGGGACGCGCGGTGGGCGCTCGACGGGCTCGAAGGCGTGGACATCGTCGTCCAGCCGGAGGAGCCGCGGTGGAGGCGGCTGCTCGTCGCCGACATGGATTCGACCGTCATCGGCCAGGAATGCATCGATGAGCTCGCCGATTATGCCGGCCTCAAGGACAAGGTCGCGCGGATCACCGAGCGCGCGATGCAGGGCGAGCTCGATTTCCGCGGCGCGCTGCGGGAGCGGGTGCGGCTGCTTGCCGGCCTCGACGAGCGGGAGCTCAAGCGCTGCCTCAGCGAGCGCGTGCACGTGACGTCCGGCGCGGAAACGCTGGTGCAGACAATGCGCGCGGGCGGCGCGACCTGCCTGCTGGTCTCGGGGGGGTTCCTGTCGTTCGCGGAGCCGGTCGCTCGAACCGTCGGCTTCGATCGGGTGAAGGCCAACCGCCTGGTGTTCGCCGGCGGGAAATTATCGGGCGAGGTCGGCGACCCGATCGTCGATGCAATGGCCAAGCGCGACGCGCTGGTCCAGACGCGCGACAGCCTCGGCCTCGGCCCGGACGACGTGCTGGCGATCGGCGACGGAGCGAACGACAAGCTGATGAT
>DATENV010000288.1:0-4702 GCA_035274805.1 Sphingomicrobium sp.
CGGCCGCATCGTGATCCAGCTCGCTCCGGCCTTCGCGCCGGTGCATGTCGCCAACATCAAGGCGCTCGCGCGCGGCGGCTATTGGAACGGGGCAACGATCTATCGCGTGCAGGACAATTATGTCGCGCAGTGGGGCCTCAACGAGAGCGGCAAGCCGTGGCCGACCGGAGTGACGCCCAAGCCGCCGGCGGAATATACCCGCGCCCTTAAAGGGCTGAAAATCACCCCGCTCGGCTCGCCGGACCCTTATGCGCCCGGCGCGGGCTTCGCCGACGGCTGGCCAGTGGCCTATAATGCCACGGCCGGGTGGGCCGACCTCGTCCATTGCTACGCGACCGTGGGCGTCGGCCGCGACCTGTCGCCCGACACCGGTACCGGCGGGGAGCTGTACGCCGTGATCGGTCACGGTCCCCGCCAGCTCGACCGCGTTATTGCGATTGTCGGCCGGGTCATCGAAGGGATCGACCGGTTGAGCACGCTGCCGCGCGGAACCGAGGCGCTCGGCTTCTACAAGGACAAGGCCCAATATGTGCCGATCGCCAGCATCCGGCTCGCGAGCGAGATTCCGGCCGCACACCGCCCGTCCTATGAGGTGATGGATACGGGAAGCGCGGCGTTCGCGCGCTACCTAAAGATTCGCGCCAACCGGCACGACGACTTCTACATCCGCCCGGCGGGCGGGGTCGACCTTTGCAACGTGCAGGTGCCCGTCAGAAAAAGGGCGTGACCTGAGCTAAGCCGCCCAGGCGTGGGCGTCGCGGTTCTTGTGCTGGATGACGACCGGGCCGTTATGCGAGCGCATGCTGGCCTCGGCCAGCGGCAACGCGGTCGTGCAAAAGGCGCATTCGGCGGACATGCGGCCGATGATCCACTGCGTGCGCCCGCAACCCGGACAGTGGTTTACCTCATGCTCGCGATAGACCGCGTGATAGCCTCGCTCATAAGGTTTCCAAGCTTCGCCGGAGGTGATCGGCATGGCAGACCTTCCTTTCGGTCGGCCCAACGAGTGACCGCCCCGGCGGTTGCAGCGACTGATCCAGGTTTGGTCGGCGGCCGACGGCGCTTAACGGCGAGCCGAGGCCGGCCGCCGGTCAGCCGATGTCAGGCGTCGAGCTCTTCGAGCGACAGCGGCTGGGCGAATTCGGCGCCGATCTTGTCGCCGGCAGTCCATTTGACGATCGCGTTGGCGCGGTTGCGGCCGGGCAGCATCAGCCAGACCCGCGAGCCGACCTCGAAGTGGCCGTCGGCGATGGCCATGAAGCCGCGTTCGGAGATGTTGAGGACCTTGGCTTCCACGCCGCTAGCACCGAGCTCACGCATCTTGGCCTCGAGCTTGACCGGCAGGCGCGGGGCGCGGCGGCGGTCGTCGTCGCGGTCCTCGCCGATGCGGGCCTTGATGGTCACGAAGCTCATCTCCATCCGCGGCTCACTCCAGCGGAGCCGCGAAGGACAGGCCGATCCGCCCGTCTCTCACCCAGCGCACCTGTGCCCACACCGCGCCGCGGTCAAGAACCTGGAGCAAGAGCCGCTCACCGATGTTGGGCACGTGCGGAAAAATCACCATTGCGCCCGACGAGGAAACGTTGACCAGCCGGACGACATGCTTGCGGCCGCGGAACTCGAGTACCGCGGTGCTCGACAGCGAGGGATGCCTGAGCTCGGCCCGCTCGTCGATGCTGCGGGTCTCCGTCCGCGGGATCATCGACCCGTCAAGGAAGTAATTGGACGCCACGTTGAACTCCCACTTCGCCGCGGCGATCCTAGCCAGCGTGGCTTAAGGATTGGTTTGCGAAAAAGGGTGTCAAATTCGCGGCGACTGTGTCGCTGATGCGTCTGGCGAAGCGCCGTCAGGCAATGTATTGAAATGCTGGGAAGCGGGGTTATCGTTTGAAATGAGCAAGTTGGTGATGGGGCCGCTGGAGCGGCGTTCGAGCTCCCTACTGGCCTTCACAGCGGCCGCGGCGATGGTCGCGACTCCCGCCATTTCGCAGATCCGGCCGATGGGAGTGCCGACTCCGGCCGCGCCGCGGGCGAGCGTTGCCAAGCCGAGGCCGGCCACGACGCCGAGGACCGGCCCCGACGCACCCGTCGTCGGCAATCCCGATTATCAGGCTGACGACCAGCCGCAGGCGCAGGCCGCGCCGGTTCCGGCGCCGTTGCCGCCCGCCATGTGGGACGTTCCCAGCGCTTTCGAGCTGCTTGCCTATATCAGCCGCATTGGCGCCGAGGGGCTGAACCCGGCCGATTACGACCCGGCGGGGCTTCAGGCCGCGATCCAGACCGGCAATCTGGGGGCGATCTCGGCCGCCGCTACCGAGCGCTTCAACCTGGTCTCGTCCGATCTCGCGCTCGGCCACATCAAGCAGCCGGGCCGCACCGACTGGTTCGTGGTCGACAATGACCTCAGCACCGAGAAGCAGGACGCGCTGCTGCGAAGCGCGCTTGCGCAGCACAATCTTACCGCCTCGCTCAACGCGCTGCTTCCGACTCACCCGCAATATGCGGCGCTGAAGGTTGCGCTTTCCGCGACGCCGGCGGGCGACGCCGCGCGGCGCGACCGCATCCGCCTCAACCTCGACCGCTGGCGCTGGCTGCCGCGCGACCTCGGCAACAAGTATATCATCGTCAACGTGCCCGGGTTCCACGCGACGCTGGTCGAGAACGGCGTCAACCGCTGGAAGCAGCGGGCGATCGCCGGCAAGCTGTCGACCCCGACACCGCAACTGAACGCGACCGCGGTCGGCGTCATCCTCAATCCGGCCTGGAACGTGCCCAAGAGCATCGAGAAGGAAGCCGCGGGCAAGAAGGGCTTTCGACCGATCAAGAGCGCTGACGGCAAGAAGATCCTCTATTGGCAGCAGCCGCCGGGGCCGACCAACGCACTCGGGCAGCTCAAGTTCGTGATGCCCAATTCGAAGGCGATCTACCTTCACGACACCAATGCGCGGAGCCGGTTCAACGATTCGACGCGTGCGCTGAGCCACGGCTGCGTGCGGACGCAACACATCATCGACCTCGCGACCGAGCTGCTGGGCGACGATAATGGCGAATGGACGCCCGAGAAGATCCAGGCGGCGCTCGACAGCAAGAAGACGGTGCAGGCCAATTTCGTGAAGCCGCTGCCGGTCTATATCGTCTATTTCAGCTCGGCCGCGCTGCTCGACGGGCGCATCGTCAATTATCGCGACCTCTACGGCCGCGACTCCAAGGCGATGGCGGCGCTGCAGATGCGGGACGGCGGAGCGAGCCTGGCTGCGCCGAAGACCGAAGTGGCGGGCAAGCCGAAGTCAAAGCCGAAGCCCGCCGACCAGGTCGCGACGCGCTAGGTCAACCGATCAGTTCGCCGGCTTCGCCGGGCGATCGAGCATGACCGGTGCCGTGAAGGCGAGGCCGACGAGGCCGTCTTCGCTCCACTTGACTACCGCCGGGACGAGGATGCCGCCTTCGAAGCGGACGTGAACCTTGGCGCCGGGCGCCAGGTCGGGAATGCCGTCACCCATCACCCCGCCTTCGGAGATATTGTGCAGCGCGAAGTTGCTGGGTGAGCCGTCGATCAACAGCTGCAGCTTGCGGCCCTTGGCCGGCATGCGCGGGAAGCGGCGCTGGTCGGCCGAGGGCGAAACGTTGCGGGCTGCCGGCGATTCGGCGCCGCGCGGGCTGGCTTCCTGCCACGCCGCCTCGGCGAGCGGGACGGCGGTTCCGCAGAAGCCGCATTCCGCGCTGACGCGGCCGACATACCATTGCGACCGTCCACAGCCCGGGCAGTGATTGAGCGAGTTGGCGCGATAGACAATATGGTGTCCGCGCTTGGCCAGGCCTGCCGCGAAGGAGGCCGAAGCCCGCTCGTAGACCTGAACCGACATGCCGCGCTCCCTTTGCCTATGCAGCAGGGTAGGCGCGTTTGATTGCCGAGTGGTTACCGAAACGGACGAAAGTGTGAGTGCTACGCCAGCTTGTCGGCGTAGATCATGCGGCCGCCGGCAAGCCGGCGCATCACGTCATACTGGCTCTTGCGGCTCATCGCGAAGCAGCCTTCCGAGCGGCCCAGCTTGCCGTGGATCGGGATCATGTCGTCCTCGGCATACCAGGCGTTGTGGATGACGATCGCCCGCGGCTCGGCGTTGTAATTGCTCCAGTCGAGTCCGCGGACCTTCATCGAAAGGCCGTATTTTCCGTCGTAATAATCGCCGGTGAGATAGGCGCCGTTCGAGCTCGCATAGGAGCCGAAATCGTTCGAGAAGCGCTCGACGAAGCCCGAATGATCGGGGTCGGAGCCGCGGCCGTGGGCAACGCGGTGCGCCTCGACTTCGCCGCTCTGCAGGTTGACGACGTAAAAGCGCTCTTCGTTCGAAGGCTTGGAAAAGTCGACGATGCCGATCGCGTCGCGCGGCCACACCTTGTGCGTGTCGAGCGCGGCTTTCGCACGGGCGAACAGCTGCGGATCGATGCCGCCCGGCGCGAACGGTGTCAGCACCTGCGGCCGCGGCTGGACGGGAACCGGCGCGAGCGGATCCGGCGACCCCGGCGCGACCAGCGACGGCAGCACACTCGAGCTCGCAGCAGTAGAGATGATCGCAGCTGTTGCGCCATATGCACCAAGACGCAGCATTTCCCTGCGGTTCAACGACACGTTGGATTGCCCTCCCGAAACTGAAGCGGAGGGTTTATCATTCAAAGGGTTAACCGCCGATAACCCAAATGC
>DATENV010000289.1:0-6679 GCA_035274805.1 Sphingomicrobium sp.
GGATTATCTTCCTGCGGGATCGGGCCTCGGCTCGTTCCGGAAGGTCTATCGGTTCTACGAGAGCCCGGACGCGGTCACCAATGAATATGTGATCCACGCGCACAATGATTATGCCGAGCTGGCGCTCGAGCTCGGCGTGCCGGGCGTCATCCTGATCGTGCTCTTCCTCGCCTGGTGGGCCAGCTGTGCCTGGGCAGTCTTCGGCAGGAGCGAAGGCGGCCCGTTCGCGCGCGCCGCGGCGATCGCCTCGGCGGCGCTGCTGGTTCACAGCCTGGTCGATTTCCCGTTGCGCACCGCCGCTCTCAGCACTGGCTTCGCGATGTGCCTGGCGCTGCTCGCCGACCGCCGGCTGCAGCAGCGGCAGGATGCGGCCGACCTGAGGCCGACCCGGCACCTCGTCGTCGGCTAGCCGGATAGCTCGTGCTCCACGACTTCTGGAAAGCGGTGATCGGGGCGATGACCTCGTGGCATCAGGGCAAGCTATTCATCGAGCACGCGCTTACGATCAGTCACGACACGCTCCACATCATCGCCGGCTTGCTGCTGTGGATCGCGCTCGGCCTGGTGCTTCGAAGGCCGCTGCCGTCCTGGCGGCCGTGGCTGTGGTTGCTCGCCATGATCCTGTGGAACGAGGCGGTGGACCTGTGGGTCGAACGATGGCCCGATCCCGGCCAGCAATATGGAGAAGGGGTCAAGGACCTGCTGCTGACGATGGCCGTGCCGACGATCGTGATGCTGGTCGCGCGCGTTCGCCCGGACCTGTTCCGGCAAGGCGCCGCGAGCCGACGGCGACGCTAGCTTCGCGGCCAGGCGAGCAGCCGACTGGCCTGGCGCGCCACTTCGGAGACTTTGTAGGGGAGGCCGGGGAGCAACAGGAACTGCGTCCGGTGGATTGCCAGCGTACCGAGCCGCTGTTGCGTCGGTTCGATCGGCGCTTTGGTGAGAAGGCGCAGCGCGATCTCGAACAGTCGGCGCGTCACGCGGTCGCGGCCCAGTTGCCGGCGAAGCTCGGGCGATGCCTCGAGCGTCCCGAATAATTCATCGGCGAGAAGAAGCGCCTGGCCGGCAGCGCGGCCCGCGCCGAGTTCCTGCGAGCGTTCATAAAGCCGGTCGATGTCCGGCCGATTGTGGAGGAACGCCGCGAAGTCGGAGACCCACTTAAGCCGAAACCAGGCACTCGAGGCGCCGTGAACCGTGAGATACGCGAACAGCTCGTCATCCGCGAGCGTTGGGACGCGGATGCCGCTGCCGAGATGGACCGACTGGCGTTGAGCGTGAACGTCGATACGCGGAATGAGGCGCGGATTGTCGGCAGTCCTCGTGTGGAGGTCGAGCTGGAGCCCTGGCGCGCTCTTGCTCCACACTGACTCCTTCCAGCCGCGGTGCCAGGCATGCAGCACCCGGTCGGCGGGCGAGTTTCGCGGCGCCGCAAGTTCGTACCCCGCTGCTCGAAGCAACTCGGCGGCTCTGCCGAGATCGGTCGGGTCGATGAGCAAATCCAAGTCGATCGCGGACTTGATGGCGGGGTTGCCGTAGGCGAGCGCTCCCAGCGTCAGCCCCTTGAGGAACAACAGCGGCACCCCCGCGGCATCGAAACGGTCGAGCAGCGCGTGGCAATCGGCGGCCGCCTGCAAATTTCGAGCGGCGATGGCCTTTGCAGCATCGGACAATCTTGCGACCACGGCTTCGGGAGCGGCCGAAGAATTCGCAGATAGCGCCTTCCACGCCAGGCCTTCGATGCGGTGGAAGCCGATGAGGTCGACGAAGCGGCCCCAATCCGCTTCAATGCGGTCATCTGCCGGCGCCTCTCCGCGGAAGTTGGCGCGGCAACATCCAACCGCAAGCTTGAATTCCGCAGAGCCCTTCACAAGCACCATTTGCCTGAACCGGCGGACAAAGCGAATAAGCGCCATGCTCGGCACTCCGCACACCGAACCATCGGACTATGAGCTGTTCGGGCTCAGGCTGCGCAGCGACATTGCGCTCCCGGAGCTGTTCCCCGCCCCGCGCGAGGATGCGCCGGACGTGGTCATTCGCGTTGGCGAGCTTGGCGAACCGCCCGCCCAACCCGGTCTGACCGCGACGGAAGATGCGCTGCTCCTGACCGTTGCCGGCGTCGGCCGATACCGCATTCGGGGCGGCGAGGAGATCGTGGTCGATGCGACACCCGGCGTTCCTGAGCGGAATGTCCGCCTCTATCTGCTCGGGTCGGCGATGGGCGCGCTGCTCCACCAACGCGGGCTCCTTCCGCTTCACGCCAATGCGATTGAAATCGACGGTCAGGCCGTCGCCTTCATGGGTGAGTCGGGAGCAGGGAAGTCAACGGTTGCCGCGTGGTTCCACGACCGCGGATTTCGCGTGATTGCCGATGACGTTTGCGTCGTGAAGTTCGACGGGGATGAGCGGGCTCTGGCTTGCCCCGGCTTGCCGCGATTGCGTCTGTGGGAAGAGGCATTGGAAGCGACGGGACGTCCGGTGGCCGAATATCCTCGCTCCTACCTGGGCGATGATGATTTCAGGAAATATGACGTTTCCATCAGCGCCAATGCGGCAAGGAAGGCCTGCGCGATCGGTGCGGTGTTCGTGCTGGCGAGGAGCGACGACGTCGTTGTCGACCGGCTGAGCGGAATTGAGGCGATCCAGGCCGTGTTCGACAACACCTACCGGGGATCGTACCTTGGCCGAGTCAACGGCCACCGCGCCCATTGGTCTGCCGCCGTCCGGCTGATCCGAAACGTACCGCTCTACAGACTGGCCCGTGTCTGGCGCCTCGACCGCCTCGATGAACAATGCGAGCGCATCCTGGCGAGGGTGCGCGATAGCGCGCGTGTATGATTTAGTTGGTGCCGGCGACCCTGCGCATGAAATGACCCACCGAGAGGCCGTAGAGCAGACCATGGCGATAGCGCATGATCACATCCTCACGCTCCCACCCTGTGGCGGGCCATGAGGCCGCCGATTCCTCCAACCAAGCCGTGTCGATGACCGTCTCCACGTCGGCGGAGCGAGCAATCTGGGCGATCTCGGCCCGGATGGCGGTCCAGTCTTTCTCAAGTCCTTCATACCAGTCCGGCGACTGGAGGGCGCGAACAGTCGCGTTGGTCACTTCGGCGGGTAATCGGTCACCGAATGCGCGGCGCGCGAGCGACCGAGGAACGCCATCACGCAAGTATTCCTCGTCTGGCACGGACAGGCAGAATTCGATGACTCGCTTGTCGGCCAGGGGGTCGCGCACGCTGAGACCCCACTGCCCAAGGATACCTTTGAAGCAGATGCCGTTGTCGAAGCGCGTGAGGCTCCATAGACGGAGCGCGAACGGGTCTCGACGAGGGCGATAGGAGAAATCCATGCCGCGCTCGCCAGCTTTCCGCTCGAGCGCGGCGCTCAGAGCCGGGCTGACGGGCGCATATTGCCGTAGCTCCGTGACCCGGGCGCTGAGCCGTTTCCACAGTCCCATTGGCAAGAAAGGTCCGACAACCTGGGCTCCGACCGAAAGCCACCGAAAGCCATGGCGCCGCGCACCGAGGCTCATCCGCGCGAGCTTGACGAGACGGCCCCGCCTCAAAAGCTCCGGGAGCCATTGGAGTCCATAATAGGTCGCGGTGAGGTTGCCGGCGTTGCCGATGAGGAGGACTGTTGCGCCTCGTTCCCTTGCGAGGCGGCAAATGGAGGTCGCCCAGACATTGTTGCACGGGTTCGGAACCGGCTGCTGCTGGTAAGGGAATGCGCGAGTAATCAGGTCGAGCGGCGACTGCTCTCCATTCTCGACGATCACGTGCTCTACGTTCGAATATAACCCGGCTGTGGCTGCTGCCCGGTCGGCCTCGTTTGCGAGCACTCCTGGCGGGATTGGGCCGTCAAATCCGCGTCGCGGCACAGCCGTGTAAGCGACGATGGTTCGATCGGGCATTTGCCGGGCGGCGCTCGTCACCACGATCGAACTGTCGAGACCGCCGCTCAGCTGGGCCGCCACGGTGTTACCCGCTCCACGCAGCTGGGCTCGAGTAGCGGCGTCGACGACGCTGCGCAGTGCTTCCTCATATTCGCGCGGATTCAGTCTTTTGCCCGAGGGCCGGGAGGGCTGCCAGAAACGGCTGCTCGTCATACTGGTCTCGGTGATTTCCAAGAAATGCGCCGGCTCGACGCGATCGACGCCCTTGAAGAAGGTTCCCGAGCCCCGCTCGGGCAGCATCGCAAGGCTCTCCGCGAGATGCTCTGGGTTCACGGCGTAAGGCACGCCCGGGATCGCATGTAGGCCAGATGGCATGCTCGCGAAGGCAAAGAAGTCGGGGGCGCGGTGAAACACGAGCGGCCGCGAGCCGAGAACGTCCCGCGCAAGAAGCAGCCGGCGCCGTTGGCCGTCCCAAAAAGCCAGCGCGAACTCACCCGTCAGTCGATTCAGTGCATCGGAACCCCAGGCGATCAGCGCCTCGAACAGGATCGCCGCATCGCACTGCCGAGCGGCATCGTCAGTGCCAATCCCCAATGAACGCTCGATCTCCTCGCGATTGTCGATGCGGACATCGGCAACCAGCGCATGGGGCCCGCGAACGATCGGACCGCGATCGTACACATCTTCGGGGAGCATCGGGTGGAGATTGCGCCCAAGAGACAAAGGCCCAACATCCGCGCGGGCGGGCAGATTTCCGTACGCGTCCTGCGCGCGGAGCATGCGTCTGCAAGCGGGTGTAGCGGGTTCGCTGGAGAGGGACCAAAAGCCGGCGATTGCTGTCAGATATTGCTCCGCTCAACTGTTCAGACGCCGAGCGTCCAACCTCACGATTTTAGGACTTCTGGTTCCCAATGCCTGGATCGTTCTTGCTCGCCGACTGAGTCTCGGCTGCACCGGCGACGATCGACTTCACTTCCGGCTTGCGCCACTCTTTCCTGGTCACTGACGACCTCCTCCGAGCCTGCTTTTATGGCCGGTTATATTGAAACCGCATGTTGATAGCTACTGCGAATGCCGCGGTGAACCACAGGTTCCAAGGGCTAGTCTGCGGCGCTGACGAGACCCCTGGACGCCAGATCATCGAGCAGCTCCTTGAGCTCGCGCGTACATTGCTCAGGTTTTACGTCATATTCCTCGAGCAGCGCGTCGCGCAGCTCTGCGAAGCTTTTGGGTTGAGCGAGCTGCCGCCATACTGACGTCGCGACGGTGTTGAAGCCGAAGCACTCACCGGCGTTGGGTTCGAGCGCGACGAGCTCGTCCCCCAGCTCCGCTTCCAGCAGCTCGACGGCGCGCCGGTATTTGGTCACTTGCCATCCTGCCTGACTGCTGGTGAGCCCAGCTGGATTCGAACCAGCGACCTACTGATTAAAAGTCAGTTGCTCTACCGACTGAGCTATGGGCCCGACCAGCTGGGCTCCGTTACCCGCGCGGGCGGCGGCGGGCAAGGCGATGGGCGAGGTGCCGGGCGTTGAGCGCGCCGTGGATCCGCCACGCGGGGGCAATCGCGGCGAGCGGCTGAAGGACGAAGCTGCGCTTGTCGATTTGCGCATGCGGGACGGTCAGCCGGCGCGACCGGAAGCGGCCGCCGCTCCACAGGACGAGGTCCAAGTCGAGCACGCGCGGCCCCCACCGGCGGCCGTGCCGCCGCCCAAACGCCCGCTCGATAGCCTTGAGCTGCGAAAGCATCGCCGGCGGACCAAGCCCGCTTTCCACGATCGCGACGGCGTTGGCGAAGTCGCGCCCGGCATCGCCATGCGCGGCGTTGAGGACGATCGGCGAGGCGTCGAACAGGCCGAACTCCTCGTCGAGCCGGGCGATGGCCGCCTCGACGACGCCTGCCGGGCGGCCGAAGCGGCCGTGCGGGCGGTTCGACCCGATCGCGATCGCGTAAAGGTAAGGGGGTTCAGCCACCTGATCCGTTCGCCCTGAGCTCGTCGAAGGGCTGCCTTTCCTTGGCGGCGCTAGAAGAAAGGACAGTGCTTCGACAAGCTCAGCACGAACGGTATGGAGAAGCGTGACCGGACTTACCCCCGCCGAGCGCTCGCCGATCCCCGAAGCGGAGGCGCCGCGCGATTGCCCCCTGTGCCCGCGGCTGGTCGCTTTCCGCGAGGAGTGCCGGATCGAGCATCCCGCCTGGTGGAACGCGCCGGTGCCGGCGTTCGGCGACCGCGATGCGTGGCTGGCGATTGTCGGCCTCGCGCCCGGCAAGCACGGCGCCAACCGCACCGGGCGGCCCTTCACCGGCGATTATGCCGGCGAGCTGCTCTACGCGACCCTGCTGAAGTTCGGCCTGGCACAGGGCGAATATCGGGCCGATCCGACCGACGGGTTGAAGCTCGACGGCGCGATCATCCTCAACGCGGTCAAATGCCTCCCGCCCGCCAACAAGCCCGAGCCGCGCGAGATTGCGACCTGCCGCAGCTATTTCGAGGTCGCGCTCCGGACACTGGCCAATGTGCGTGTCGTTGTAGCGCTCGGCCAGATCGCGCACGTTGCCGCGGCGCGGGCGATGGGCCTGCCGCCGTCGTCGACCAGATTTGGCCACGGCGCGGAGAATGTGGCGCCCGACGGCCGCTTACTGCTGTCGAGCTATCATTGCTCGCGCTACAACCAGAATACAGGACGTCTCGACGCGGCAATGTTCGAAAGCGTCTTCGAGCGGGCGATCGCTTTTAAATATCCTCGGTGAGCCGCCCGTAGAGCTCCGGCCGGCGGTCACGGAAGAAA
>DATENV010000290.1:0-6642 GCA_035274805.1 Sphingomicrobium sp.
TGTCGCGCCATCCCGCGGTCCACGCCGTCCGGGTCGTGATCGGGCAAGGTCAGCATGGCGACGCGGCCAGCGCGCTCGACGGTCTGGACGTCGGCAATCTCGTCGAGGGCGGCGCCGAACGCGCGGATTCGGTCCGGGCCGGCCTGGAAGCCGTCAGCGGCGATGCAGTGCTCGTCCACGATGCCGCCCGCCCCTTCTGCCCGCCTGCCGTGATCGATCGACTGCTGGCCAGTCTCGAGTTCTTCGAGGGTGCCGCCCCTGTGGTCCCGGTCGGCGACACGCTCGCGCAAATCGGCGAAACGCTTGGCGAGCCGGTCGACCGGACTGGCCTGGCCCGCGTCCAGACTCCCCAGGCATTTCGCCTCGACGCGCTGAAGTCCGCTTATGGGCGCTGGTCCGGACCCTCCCCCACCGACGAAACCACCGTGCTTCGCGCGGCGGGCCTGAACGTCGCTGCCGTCCACGGCGACCCCGCACTCGAAAAGCTCACTCTTCCCATCGATTTCGAGCGCGCCGAGCAATGGCTCGCGGGGCGCCTGTCGCCGCGCACCGGCATGGGCTTCGACGTTCATGCCTTTTCGGGGCAAGGGCCGCTGATGCTCGGCGGCATCGAGGTGCCGCACAACCGCGGCCTCGCCGGCCACAGCGACGCCGACGTCGTGCTGCATGCGATCACCGACGCTTTGCTCGGCGCCGCCGGCCTCGGCGATATCGGCGAGCATTTCCCGCCATCGGACCCGCGCTGGAGAGGGGCGGCATCCGCCATCTTCCTGGCGCATGCCGTCGAGCTGCTGCGATCGCACGGCGCGTTGATCGATCATATCGACTGCACGGTGATCGCCGAAGCGCCCAAGATCGTACCCTATCGAGCCGCGATGCGTGTCCGGATTGCCGAAATCGCCTGCCTGAGCGTTGACCAGGTGAGCGTGAAGGCAACGACGACCGAAGGCCTCGGCTTCATCGGCCGCGGCGAGGGAATTGCGGCCCAGGCGGTCGCCAGCATCCGGATGGGAATTTGAAGGCGTGAACGACTCCCTGCTTCCGATCCAACTGGTCGACAAGGCCCGCGAGGTGGTCGAGGCCAACCGCGCCGCCGGTCGGCGCGTGGCGATCGCCGAAAGCTGCACCGGCGGGCTGGTCAGTGCCGCCTTGACGGAGATCCCGGGCTCTTCGGAAATGTTCGAGGCGGGCTACGTCACTTATTCGAACGCCGCGAAAATCAGCGAGCTGAAGGTCTCTGAAGAAGTGGTCGATACGTTCGGCGCCGTCAGTGTCGCGACCGCCTGGGCGATGGCCCGCGGAGCGCTCGCAGCCTCCGATGCCGACGTGGCCGTGGCGATCACCGGCGTTGCCGGGCCCGGCGGCGGAACGGCGCAAAAGCCGGTCGGTACGGTCGTTTTCGCACGCGCCGAGCGCGACGCCGATCCGGCGAAGATCGTCGCCGACCAGAAATTGTTCAACGAGAAAACGCGGTCGGGAGTTCGGCTTCAGGCGGCGCTTTGCGCGCTCGACCTGCTGATGCCGTAAAGCGCTGCGGCGCGCTGCTCGAAGGCTGCGGTCATGCGCCTGAGAGCGCGGTCGAACATCGCGCCCGCCAGCGTTTCGAACAGCCGCGACTTGAACGCGAAATCGACCGAAAAGCCGACGTTGGTGCCCCGGTCTGCCGCGCGCTCGAATTCCCACTCGTTGTGCAGGAACTTGAGCGGTCCCTCGACATAGTCGACGCAGATCCGCGTCGGCCGCTCCTTCACCACGCGGCTGGTGAAGCGTTCCTTGAAGGCGTTGAACCCGACAACGAGATCGGCGACCGTTTCCCTCTCGCTCGACGAGCGGACACGGACCGCCACCACCCACGGCAGGAATTCGTCATAGCGCGCGACGTCCGCGACCAGCTCGAACAATTGTTCCGGCGTGTAGGGAAGATGCCGCGTTTCGCTATGTCGCGGCATTAGTTCCTCCCCATGTCCCAGGCATGGGGAGGGGAACCAGCGAAGCTGGTGGAGGGGTAAATGGCGCTGTGGCAAGACCCCTCCACCATCCGCTCTGCGGCGGATGGTCCCCCTCCCCGTCGCTTCGCGACAGGGAGGAACTTCATGCGTTCGCCTTGGCCAGCTGCTCGCTCCGCGCGGCGCGCATCTTCCGGAAGTCGTCGCCCGCATGGTAACTCGACCGCGTCAGTGGCGAGGCGGCGACCAAGAGGAAGCCCTTGGCGCGGGCGATCGCGGCATAAGCGTCAAACGCCTGCGGCGTGACGAACTCCTCGACCCTGGCGTGGCGCGGGGTCGGCTGCAGATACTGGCCCATGGTCAGGAAATCGACGCCGGCGGAGCGCATGTCGTCCATCACCTGATGCACTTCGAGCCGCTGCTCGCCGAGCCCGACCATCAGTCCCGACTTGGTGAAGATGTGCGGCGCGTTGCGCTTGACGCTCTCGAGCAGCCGAAGCGACGCATAATAACGCGCGCCCGGGCGTATCGTCGGGTAGAGCCGCGGTACGGTTTCGAGATTGTGGTTATAGACGTCGGGGCCGGCCTCGATGATCGCATCGACCGCGGCTTCGCTCTTGTTGCGAAAATCCGGCGTCAAGATCTCGATGGTGGTCGACGGCGTGCGCTTGCGCAGCGCGTCGATCACCTTGACGAACTGCGACGCGCCGCCGTCGGGCAGGTCATCGCGATCGACCGACGTGACCACGATATGCTCAAGACCGAGCTCCGCCGCCGCGGTCGCGACATGCTCGGGCTCGAGCGGATCGACCGCGCGCGGCATCCCCGTCTTGACGTTGCAGAAGGCGCACGCCCGAGTGCAGGTGTCGCCGAGGATCATCACCGTCGCGTGCTTCTTGGTCCAGCACTCGCCGATATTCGGACAGGCCGCTTCTTCGCACACCGTCGCGAGATTCAGCTCGCGCATCAACCGGCGCGTCGCGTGATAGCCCTCGCTGACCGGCGCCTTGACGCGGATCCAGTCGGGCTTGCGCTGTCGGGGCGGAACGGCAGCCGGGGCATTCATGCGGCGGCAGATAGCGATTGCAGCTGCCGCTTGCCACCCCTGCCCCACGGTCGCTAGCGCGCTGCCATGTCCTATCTCACGCAGCTGATCGAAGGCTATCGCCGCTTCCGCGCAACCGACTGGCAGCATGAGCGCGAGCGCTGGTCCGAACTGGCCGAGGGCCAGAGCCCGCAAGTGATGATCCTGTCCTGCGCCGACAGCCGCGTCGATCCCGCGCAAATCTTCGATGCGCGGCCGGGCGAGATGTTCGTTGCCCGCAACATCGCCGCGCTAGCTCCGCCCTACGAGACCAGCAGCGGCTTCCACGGCGTCTCCGCTGCGCTCGAGTTCGCGGTCACCCAGCTCAATGTCGCCGCGATCCTGGTCATGGGCCATGGCCTGTGCGGGGGTTGCGCGGCCGCGCTGACCGGGCAGTTCGACGATACCGAGCCCGGCGAAGGCCATTTCATCGCCGACTGGGTGCGGATGTTGAGCGAGGCCCGCGACCAGGTCCGCGCGCGCCATGACGAGCTCGACCGCGATGCCTTCCTCGATATGGAGCGCGAGGCGGTAAAGGTCAGCCTCGCCAATCTCAGGACGTTTCCGTGGATCGCCGAGCGCGAACAGGCCGGCGCTCTCCAGCTGCACGGGGCGCACTTCTCGATCGCCGAGGGCCGCCTCTACATGCTCGACGAGGCGAAAGAAGACTTCCGCCCCGTCTAAGCAGGCTCAAAGAACGGTTATAAGCCGCTGATCAGCAACGGATATTGTAGCTGTAGCGCGGCTGGCCGTACTGATCGACATAGTAGCAATAGCCGCGCGTATCGCGGTAATATTGCCGTCCGTTGACGGTCGCGCCGAGCACACCGCCAAGAATCGCGCCGGCGATCGCGCCGGTCCCGGTGCTCACGCCCGGAATGACCTTGCCGGCGATCGCGCCGCCGACCGCGCCCACCGCCGCGCCGGTCGCGACGTTAGCCGCCTTCTGGTTGCCGTAGGGCTGCTGGCCGTAATAGCCGTTATTGTAATAGCCGTTGTTGCCGTAATACGGATCGTATCCGTACTGGTTCGGGTAAGTGGCACAGCCGGTCACCGCAACACTGGCGGCAAGGGCTGCAGCAAGACCAAGCTTCCTCATCGTAACGTCCTTCCTCAACGCGCCCCCTTGTCGGGCTAACAAGCGCATTAACTCGTGTTTCGTTCCGGCGCCGATCATCTGTGGTTCAGGTTGAAACGGCGGGTCGCGCCAGACAGTGGTCATTCCGCGATGCGGCGCTAGATGAGGCAAAAGGATTCGGTGATGCGGGACCGCCTGCCCGACCAGGAAGCCAATATTGCACTGCTGATCGACGCCGACAACGCGTCGCCCGAGCATCTCGACGAGGTGCTGCTGGTGCTTGGCGAGCTCGGCACCATCAACATCCGCCGCGCCTACGGCAATTGGGCGAAGGCGAGCCTCAAGGGCTGGGGGAATTTGACCGGCGCGCATTCGATCATCCCGATGCAGCAGTTCGACGTCGTCAAAGGCAAGAGCGCGACCGACATGCGCATGACGATCGATGCGATGGACCTGCTCTACCGGGGCAATGTCGACGGCTTCGGAATCATGTCGTCGGACAGCGACTTCCTTCCGCTCGCCCAGCGCATCCGCGAGGACGGGCTGCAGGTCTATGGCTTCGGGACCGCCAAGACGCCGGTGTCCTTCCAGCAGGCCTGCTCGCGCTTTTTCGACGTCGGCGCGCTCGGGCTCGACAATGAGGAGGATCTCGAGCAGCCCAAGGCGACCGCCGGCCAGCGGCCGGTCGATACCGAGCTGCTGCAGGTCCTAGGCGCGGCCTACAAGGCCTCCAAGCGCGACGAGGAAGGCTACACCCCGCTGTCCGAGCTTGGCCAGCGCGCCAAGGCCGTTTCGAGCTTCGCTGCGCGCAACTATGGCTTCACGCGGCTGTCCGAACTGATCAGGGCGGTGCCCAATTTCGAGGTAAAGAGCGGCGACGACGGACGGCTGCTGGTCAAGCGCCTGCGCTAGCCCGACGGCTGTGGATGGTTGATCCACAGATATTTCGCCTGCGCATCGAGTCGCGCACTGTTGTTCGCGCGTCACACCGGCCTAGTTTTTCCGCGCGTCGGGAACGGCGATGGCGTGAAGCGGTTTGTCTTCTAACCTAGGTTAGACGCGCGCGGGGGACATGCTGAATCGGCACAATCCGGAAGAGATACTCGACACTGCACTCAACGCGCTCGCCACCGGCCCGGAATGCCAGGCGATGCTCGATGAGCTGCCGGTGCCGATCTACACGACCGATGCGGACGGCAACGTCACCTACTGGAACCGCGCGTGCGTCGGCTTTGCCGGCCGCGAACCGCAGCTCGGCCAGGATCGATGGTGCGTGACCTGGCAGCTCTACACCACGAGCGGCGAGCCGCTGCGCCACGAAGATTGCCCGATGGCCGACGCGATCCGCGAAGAAAAACCGATCCGCGATGTCATCGCGATCGCCGAGCGGCCAGACGGCAGCCGCGTCGCTTTCAGGCCCTATCCGACGCCATTGTTCGACTCCGATGGCCACCTCACTGGCGCGGTCAACATGATGATCGACGTCACCGATGAGCAAAGCGCGGCGTTGCACGAACAGGCCGAGCGCTGCCGCCGCCTCGCCCAGGCAACCTACGACCGCGAGACCAGCAAGGTGCTCGACGACATGGCAACGGGCTTCGACCAGACCGCCGAGGATCTCGCGCAACCGGCAGCTAAGCCAACAACTCCAGCGTCACGGTGACCTCGTCGGCGGCGGCGATCCCCGCCTTCCGCCGCACCTCGGCCTTCAGCGGAAGGATGTAACCGCCGCTGTTGAGCGGGAAGACCGATGTCCGCCAGGTGACGTCATTGATCGTCGCCTCGACACGCACCGAGCCGAAGCCGCGGCGCGAGCCCAGGGCATGCGCGCGGATTTCGTCCGATTGATCTTCGGGAACGGTGATGAAATGCCACCGCCCGCCCTCGCCGCTCCACAGCCAGACAAGCGAGGTGACGGTGATCACGGCTTCTTCTGCCAGTCGTAACCCGGGATCTTCTCGCCCCTCGCGCAGCAGTCGATCAGCGTTGCCAATCGCTTAGCGCGCGTCTCCGGCCGCTTCGCGGTGGTGATCCAGTCGAGCACGTTCTTGCGATAGCCCGTCGGACGACGTTCCCAGTCGGCCCAGGCGGCCTTGGCCTTGCGGAACAGCTTCTCCTCGGCCGGCTCGAGCGACGCCAGCGGCTTCTCGTACGCATATAGCCCGCTCTTGTGCTTGTTCTCCTCATAGGCGCGCTCGCCTTGCGGCGTCATGAGGCCCGCGGCCGTCAGCGCCTCGAAGCGCTCGACATTGACCTTGCTCCAGATGCTGCCCTTGCGCCGCGGCGTGAAGCGGATGGTGTAAGCGTCGTCGCCGAGCGATTTGCGGATGCCGTCGATCCAGCCGAAGCACAAAGCCTGGTCACGCGCCTGCGGCCAGTCGATCGACGGCTTGCCGGTGCCCTTCTTCCAAAAGCCGACTAGGAGCTCGGGCGCGGTCTGGTGATTGGCATCTAGCCAGCGACGAAAATCCGCTTCGGTTGCGAAGAAGGTGGGTTCTTTTCCCATTAGAGTATCTGATAGCAGCGTGTGCTCA
>DATENV010000291.1:0-4101 GCA_035274805.1 Sphingomicrobium sp.
CGAGAACATGAGGCGAGCGCCGAAGCCACACAATGGAGACGCGACGATGCGCAAATATTTCGGAACGGACGGCATCCGCGGCCGCGCGAACGGGGTCATCACGCCGGAGCTCGCCTTGAAGGTCGGACAGGCCGCCGGGCTGCTGTTCCAGCGCGGCGACTACCGTCATCGCGTCGTCATCGGCAAGGACACCCGCCTCTCCGGCTACATGATCGAATCGGCCCTCCAGGCCGGCTTCACCTCGGTCGGCATGGACGTGCTGCTGCTCGGCCCCATGCCGACGCCCGCCGTCGCCATGCTGACGCGCTCCATGCGGGCCGACCTCGGCGTCATGATCTCGGCCTCGCACAACCCGTTCGAGGACAACGGCATCAAGTTGTTCGGCCCGGACGGCTTCAAGCTCTCCGACGAGGTGGAGAGCGGGATCGAGGCCCTGATGGACGCGGACCTCGCGCGCCGGCTCGCCCGCTCCGGCAATCTCGGGCGCGCCAAGCGGCTTGAGGGCGTGCACGCCCGCTACATCGAATTCGCCAAGCGCACGCTGCCGCGTCGGCTCGATCTGGACGGCCTGCGCGTCGTGGTGGATTGCGCGAACGGGGCCGCCTACCGGGTCGCGCCGGAGGCGCTGTGGGAGCTTAGCGCGGAGGTCATCGCCATCGGCGTCGAGCCCGACGGCTTCAACATCAACCGCGACGTCGGTTCGACGGCGCCCGAAGCGCTCGTTCGGCGGGTGAAAGAATTGCGCGCCGACATCGGCATCGCGCTCGACGGCGACGCCGACCGCGTCATCCTTGCCGACGAGCGCGGCCATGTCGTCGACGGCGATCAGCTGCTCGCGGTGATCGCGCAAAGCTGGCAGGAAGACGGGCGGCTGTCGAAGCCCGGCGTCGTCTCCACCGTGATGTCCAATCTCGGGCTCGAGCGATTTCTTGACGGCCTCGGCATCGAGCTGGTGCGCACGCCGGTCGGCGACCGCTATGTGCTCGAGCAGATGCTCGCCAGGGGCTACAATGTCGGCGGCGAGCCGTCGGGTCATATCATCCTGTCGGATTACGCGACCACCGGCGACGGCTTTGTCTCGGCGCTGCAGGTGCTCGCCGTGGTGCAGAAAATGCGCCGTCCGGTCTCGGAAGTTTGCCGCCGCTTCGATCCGCTGCCGCAGATCCTGAAAAACGTGCGTTACCGCAGCGGCAAGCCGCTCGACGCCGCCGAGGTGAAGTCGGCGATCCACGAGGGCGAGCGGCGCCTCAACGGCCATGGCCGGCTGCTGGTGCGCTCCTCCGGCACCGAACCTGTGATCCGCGTGATGGGCGAGGGCGATGACCGGGTCCTGGTCGAGGAAGTGGTCGACCACATCGTCTCCGCGCTCGGCCACGCCGCCGCCGCATAACGCCCAGGGTGGGCAAAGGCGCTCTTTGCGCCGTGCCCACCATTCATCGAGCAACTCCGGCTTGAATGGTGGGCACGCCGTCGGACGCGTTCGCGTCCTCTGGCTTTGCATCCTGCGACCAGACAGGCGGGCCAACCTTCTGCATCCCTGCTATCTTCCAGCACGCTGGTGGCGGCCGCGCAGAACATTTACAAACGCGTATTGCGAACAGAATCGATAAGGCCGCTCCCTTGAACAAATCCGTCATCATCGAAGACGAGACGCTGGTCGCGCCGGTCGTCGTTGACGACGTTCCGTCCAGCGCGCTGAAATCCGCCGCCGTCGCCGGGCCGGCCTACGTGGTGCTGGCCGGGATCAGCTTCTCGCATTTCCTCAACGACACCATGCAGTCGCTGATCGCCTCCGTGTACCCGATCCTGAAGGATGCTTACGCGCTCGATTACACCCAGATCGGCCTGATCACGCTGGCGTTCCAGTTCACCGCCTCGCTGCTGCAGCCGGTGGTCGGGCACATGACCGACCGCAAGGCGCAGCCGTTTTCGCTGGCGCTCGGCATGGGCTTTACCTTTTTCGGCCTGTTGCTGCTCAGCGTGGCGGCTCAATATCCCGTCATCCTCGTTGCAGCGGCGCTGGTGGGCCTGGGGTCGGCGGTGTTTCATCCCGAGTCGGCGCGGATCGCGCGGCTTGCCTCCGGCGGACGCTTCGGTTTTGCGCAATCGGTGTTTCAGCTCGGCGGCAGCTTCGGGACCTCGATGGGACCGGTGCTGGCGGCGCTGATCGTGGTGCCGTTCGGGCAGCCGAGCATCGCCTGGTTTTCCTCGATCGCGTTCCTCGCCATCGTCATCCTGTGGCGGATCGGGGTCTGGTACCAGCCGCAGATCGCGTCGCGGAAATTCCCGACGCCGCAGGCGCATCCCGATGCGCCGGATTCCACCCGCGTCAGAATCGCGCTGCTGGTGCTGGTCGCGCTGCTGTTCTCGAAACAACTCTACGTCTCCAGCCTGTCGAGCTACTACATTTTCTACCTGATCGAGAAATTCCACGTCTCGACGCAGGCAGCCCAGCTGTATCTCTTCATCTTCCTTGCCGCCAACGCGGTGGGCGCCTTCTTCGGCGGCCCGCTCGGCGACCGGTTCGGCCGTAAATATATCATCTGGCTGTCGATCCTCGGCGCGTTGCCGTTCACGCTGGCGCTGCCCTATGCCGGACTTTATGCGAGCGCGCTGCTGACGATCTGCATCGGACTGATCATCTCGTCGGCGACATCCTCGATCATCGTGTTCGCCCAGGAGTTGATGCCGCACCGCTTCGGCATGATCTCGGGCGTATTCTTCGGCGTCGCCTTCGGCATCGGCGGTCTCGGCGCTGCGGTGCTCGGCCGCGTCGCCGATCACATGGGCATTGCCTTCGTCTATCAGGTCTGCGCGTTCCTGCCCGCCATCGGCCTGCTCGCAGTGTTTTTGCCGAAGATGCCGAAGCTCGCGCGCTGATTTTTGCGAGAGAAACTCGTCATGCCCGCGCTTGTCGCGGGCATCCATGTCTTGATTGCTGCGGAACAAAAGACGTGGATGGCCGGGACAAGCCCGGCCATGACGAGCCGCGAGATTTCCGTCAACACATTGTTAGCGATTGTGGCGCGTTCGCCTTCATTGACGCGCGGTCGAAAAAATCTTCGCAGATTATCAACCTTAAAAATTAGGGTTAAGTGCCGCTTAAGAATTTGGTGGCATCGTCCGGCTGTGAGTTTTTGATGTGAGGCCTCGTCTGCCTCACCGGACAAGAGGACGAAGCCAATGCGTAGCGTCAAGTTTCTGATCGCCGCCGGTGCGGCATCCCTGCTGTCATCCGGCGCCTTCGCCGCCGATATGGCCATTGCGGCGCCGCCGCCTGCCTACTACCCGCCCCCGGTCGAGGATTTTGGCGGCTGGTATCTGCGCGGCGATATCGGCATGACCAATACACGGGGCAAGTTCTTCGCGCCCGCCTACAACGACGCAACGACACTGTCGGTCAGCCAGCTCGGGCACGAGTTCACTTCCGGAACGTCGTTCGGCCTCGGCGTCGGCTACCAGTTCAACAGCTGGTTCCGCGCCGACATCACCGGTGAATGGCGCTCCAAGGTGCACTTCAGCGGCACCGACTTTGCTAATATCGCCGGCCTCGGCCCGATCGCCGACACCTACAGCGCCGGCTTTACCAGCTGGGTCGGAATGGCCAACGTCTACGTCGATCTCGGCACCTGGTGGTGCATTACCCCGTTCATCGGCGCCGGCATCGGCGGGGCCTTCAACCAGATCAGCGGGCTGACCGACTTCGGCGCGATTCCGAGCCCCGGCGTCGGCTCGGTCAACGCGGCCGTCTTCTTCGCCAACCAGGCCACCGAAGCCAAGGCGAATTTCGCCTGGGCAGCCCATGCCGGTCTCGCCTACAAGGTCAACCACAAGTTCACCATCGAACTGGCCTATCGCTATCTCGACATGGGCACCGCGATCACCGGTCCCGGCTCGACCTTCGACGGAACGCGCAGCAATCGCGCCTTCGAATTCCACGATCTGACCTCGCATGACCTCAAGCTCGGCGTGCGCTGGACCTGCTGCGACGTGCCTGCGCCGGCGCCGCTGATTCGCAAGGGCTGATCGGCTCTCTGTCTCCTGGGGTATCTTGACGGCGCGGGATTTTCCCGCGCCGTTTTGTTTTGCGCCGGTAGTTGC
>DATENV010000292.1:0-4912 GCA_035274805.1 Sphingomicrobium sp.
TCGAGCGCGTCCTGCAGGTCGGGCCCGGTGAAAATGGACGCGGTGTGACCGTCCTTCCCGACGCCAAGCCACACCAGATCGGGCGGCCACGGCAGGTCCTGCAGCCGCGCGTCGGCCGAGTTCCCCGCCAGCTTGTAGTCCGGAATCTCGGTCGCGATCGGGACCACGCGCGCGCCGAGCGGCAGGAACGTCTTGGCGATGGCCCGCACGTTGCTGCGCTCGTCGTCCATCGGCACCAGCCGGTCATCGGTCGGGATGATGCTGAGCTTCTTCCACGGCAGCGTCTGGCGCGCCAGCTTGGCGAAGATCGCAGGCCCGGTGGTGCCGCCGGGCACCGCGATCAGCGATGACCCGCGCGCGTCGATCGCGCTCTCAATGATGAACCCGACATCGCCCGCCACCGCGTCGGCAAGCTCGTCCAGCGAATCATATTCCCACCATTCGGCTTCGATCATGCGATTCTTTCTTGTCGTTAGCGGGGCGCTGGTTGCGCGTATCCGAACCATCCTGCAACCGCCTGTCCGCTTCGATTGAGCGCAGGCCGGAACCGAAGCCTCTCGTAGGCCAGGTTGCAGAGCGCGTTGTCGATGAAGGGCAAGCCGGTGCCGCGGTCGACGGTGCACTCGCTGACAATGCCCCGCGCATCGACCCGCAACCGCATGAACACGGTCGCGCCGCGCGGCCAGCGGTCGAGGATGTCCGCCGGAAAATCGCGTCCGCGCAGGACCGGCGTGACGAGATGCGGCGGCTCGACCACCCCACCGGCCCCTCCTCCGCCGGGTCCACTGCCGCCGCTGCCGCTACCGGTGCCGGTGCCCGCACCGCCCGCGCCGGTGCCGGGGCCGCGGACGTCGGAAGCGCCCTGGGTCGGCGCGGTTCCCTGGCGCGGAGTCTCGCTCGCAGGAATGCGCTGAATCGGCGGCGTTTCGATGCGCGGCTTGGGGGCGACGACCGGCGTCGCTTCGCTCCGGATGTTCTTGGGCGCCGAACCGCCTTCCTTCTGTTTGGGCTTGGGCCGCGACTGCTGTTGAGGCGGCGGTGGCGGGGGCGGCGGCGCGCGCCGGAGGTCGAAGACGCGCATCACGCTTTGCGGGTCGGCAAGCTGGATTTTCCCCGACAGATTCAGGAACGCGAAGAGCAGCGCCGCGTGGATCGCGGCGACGGCGGCGATCGCGCCGCCGCGGTCACGCGTGCTGATGTCGGTTCGATAGGCCACGCTAGCTCAACGCGAACGGACGCGCGGCGTTGCGGGTGCGTCACGACGAGAAAACACCGCCATCATCCTAATCGAAGTTAGCGAGCCGCGTCTGGGCCAAGCCCTATAGCCGGACATTATTAATTCTGAGGCGCGGCGGAACCTGAAAGTAGCGATTGATTTGTGCACTTCGACAGGGAGTTTGGCTGTCGGCGTTCTCACGGGGGCGTGATGCGGCGAGTTGGTAGCGCACTTTTAGTACTTGTTCTGTGCGCTGGCGCCGCGGCGTTGACCGGATGCGGGCGCTCCTCCGACAAGCCCACCAACTCGCCAATTGTCAGCGGGAAGGTGCCAACGGCCGATCGTGCGATCGCGTCCTCGGCCGCAGCGCCGCCTGACGATGGCAATTGGTCGATGCCGGGCAAGAATTACGCGGCAACGCGTTTTTCCGCGCTCAACCAAATCACATCCGCGAACGTCGGCACTCTCAAGCTCGCGTTCACCTTCTCCACCGCGACGGACAAGGGTTTCGAAGCGCCGCCGCTCGTGGTGAACGGGACGATGTATATCGTCACGCCCTTCCCCAATATCCTTTACGCCCTCGACCTCACCAAGCCCGGCGCGCCGACCAAATGGGTGTTCAAGCCGAAGCCGCTCGCCGCGGCGCAAGGCGTCGCATGCTGTGACGTCGTCAACCGCGGCGCCGTCTATGACGCGGGCAAGATCTTCTTCAACACGCTCGACGGGCAGACTATCGCGGTCGACGCCAACAGCGGCGCGCAGGTCTGGCGGACGCAGCTCGGCAACATCCAGAAGGGCGAGACGATCACCATGGCGCCGCTGGTCGCCGACGGCAAAGTGCTGGTCGGCAACTCAGGCGGCGAAATGGGCGTCCGCGGCTGGATCGCGGCGCTCGACGAAGGTAGCGGCAAGCTGGTCTGGCGCGCTTACCACACCGGTCCCGACAAGGACGTGCTGATCGGCTCGCGGTTCAAGCCCTTCTACGCCTCCGACCAGGGTCGCGATCTCGGGGTCAAGACCTGGCCGCCCGAAGCGTGGAAGATCGGCGGCGCGACCGCGTGGGGCTGGATTAGTTACGATCCCGAGACCAAGCTGATCTTCTACGGTACGTCGAACCCTGGCCCGTGGAATCCGGACCAGCGCCCAGGCGACAACAAATGGTCGACCGGCGTCTTCGCGCGCGACATCACTAGCGGCGAGGCCGTCTGGTACTATCAGAGCTCGCCGCACGACCTGTTCGACCACGACGACATCAACGAGATCATTCTTGCCGACATTCCGTGGAACGGCGGGCGACGGCCGGCGCTGCTGCGGCCCGCCCGGAACGGCTTCTTCTACGTCCACGACCGCCGCACCGGGCAGGTGCTGAGCGCAACACCCTACGGCTACATCAACTCCGCCAAGGGCGTAGATCTCAAGACCGGGCGCCTGATCCCCGTCGCCGAGAAGGAGCCGAAATCGGGGCGCGTGACGCGCGATATCTGTCCGGCGGCGCCCGGCGCCAAGGATTGGAACCCAAGCGCTTTCTCTCCACTGACCGGCCTTGTCTACATCCCGCACCTGAACCTCTGCATGGACGAGGGCGTGATGGAGGCAAATTACATCTCCGGCACGCCGTACGTCGGCGCCGACGTGAAGATGTACGCCGGGCCGGGCGGCAACCGGGGCGTGTTCACGGCTTGGGACCCGGTCAACCGCCGCAAGGTGTTCGAGATCAAGGAAGACCTGCCGCTGTGGAGTCCGGCGCTCGCGACCGCCGGCGGAATCGTCTTCTACGGAACGATGGACGGCTGGTTCAAAGCGATCGACGCACGCAACGGAAAGTTGCTGTGGCAGTTCAAGGCCGGCAGCGGGATCATCGGCCAGCCGATTAGCTATCGCGGCCCCGACGGCCGGCAGTATATCGCCGTCGTCGCGGGCGTCGGCGGCTGGGCCGGCGCGATCGTGTCGGGCCAGCTCGACCCGCGCGACCCGACCGGAGCGTTGGGCTTCGTCAACGCGGTGAAGGACCTGCCGACGAAATCGACAGCGGGAGGCATGCTCTATGTCTTCGCGCTTCCGCGCTAGCCTTCTCAGCCTGGTTGCGGCCGCTGGGCTGCTGTCCGCGTGCGACCGCGAGGAACGCCACAGTCGTGCCAAGCCGATGGGCGAAACCATCGCGGCCGGAGAAAGCCCCGACACGATCTGGCCGGGCGGCACCCAGCCGCAGCAGCTCGATCCGCGCGCGAAGCTCTACGACACCAACTCCTCGGCGATTTCGGAGGGCCAGTTCCTCTATTCGAAGATGAACTGCGTTGGCTGCCACGCCCATGGCGGCGGAGGCATGGGCCCGCCGTTGATAGACGACGAATGGCGATACGGCGGCCGGATCGACCAGGTCGCCGCGTCGATCGCCGAGGGGCGGCCGAACGGCATGCCGTCGTGGCGCAGCAAGCTGACCGCGGACCAGATCTGGAAGCTCGCGGCCTACGTCCGATCGATGTCCGGGCAGCCGAGCAAGGACGTGGTCAATAGCCGGCCTGACGCGATGAGCGGCCCCACGCCGCAGACGCTGACGCCGCGCCAGCCGCCACGCAGCTCGGATAGTCCGACACAATGAGCGTGCGCGCCGGCGCCCTAACCGCGGCGCTTCCCCTGTTACTCGGGGCGTGCAGCTACCAGCATTATCAAAGCACGTTCAGCGACGCCGCGGCCGAAGTCCGGCAGTTCAACATCCTCTTCGTCATCTTCCTCGTGATCTGCGCGATCATGTACCTCGCAGTGATCGCCTTCATGATCGCAGGCCTCGTCCGCCGAAGGCGCGCGGGCGAGGCGAACGTCATGGAAGACAAACGACACCATGAGTCCGATCCGCTGATGCGGAGCGGTCTTATCGCGTGGAGCGCGCTAATCGGCACTGGACTCGTCGGCCTCGCCCTCGCCAGCTTCTTTACCGACCGGACGATGGCCAAGGCCGCGACAAAAGAGAAACTGGCGATCACGATCACCGCCAATCAGTGGTGGTGGGACGTGCAGTACAACAGCGCCGACGCGTCGAAGACGCTCCGCACGGCCAACGAGCTTCACCTGCCGGTGGGCGTGCCCGTCCGGATCAACCTGCGCTCCAACGATGTGATCCATAGCTTCTGGGTGCCGAGCCTTGCCGGCAAGCAGGACCTGATCCCCGGTCGCGAGAGTGACGTCACGATCGTTCCCACCAAGACCGGCGTCTACCGCGGCCAATGCGCGGAATTCTGCGGTGCGCAGCACGCGAAGATGGCGCTGGTCGTGAATGTCGACAGCTACCGCGACTTCATCAGTTGGTGGCAGCATCAGCTGCAGCCGGCGCGGCCGCCTGCAAGCGCGTTGGCCAGGCAAGGCTTGACCTATGTGACGGCCGGCCCGTGCAGCGCCTGCCACTCGATCGCCGGGACGCCGGCCAACGGGCGAGTCGGACCCGATCTCACCCACCTCGCCAGCCGGCGCAGCATCGCCGCCGGCACGATGCCGATGAACAAGGGCAATTTGTACGGTTGGGTCGGCGACCCGCAGTCGCTCAAGCCCGGCAACCACATGCCGACCGTGGGGCTAGAGCCGGACCAGTTGCACGCGGTCGTCGCCTATCTCGAGACGCTGAAATGACGGAGATCGAGCGCGTCCGCGAGGAAGACCGCCGGCTCGCCGAGGAGCGCAAGAAAATCGCGCGCGACGGGCCCA
>DATENV010000293.1:0-6301 GCA_035274805.1 Sphingomicrobium sp.
GACCCGCACCGACACCCAGTCCTTGTCCTTGGGATCCGGCTGGGCAGCCCGGGTGACGCGCATGATCCCGACCACCGCCTTGTCGGACATGCTGTGATAGAAGAATGCCTCGTCGCCGGGCTTCATCGCCTTGAGGTGGAGCCGCGCGGCGTTGTTCCTGACTCCGTCCCATTCGGTGCCGCGATCGCGCACCAGATCGGCCCAGCCGTAGCTTTCGGGCTCGGATTTCATCAACCAGTGCGCCACCCGAATGTCTCCTTTCGAAACGCTTTCCGTTAGCGCGCCGGTGAGCCGAGTTAAACCGTCGATAAGCCGCTTTCCCGGCCTGTGGAAAAGCCGAGAAAACTGAATGTTTTGAAAGAGTTCCTGATTCCATCCCGCGAGTCGCACAGTTCACCGCCGAGGCCTTGGAGTCGCCGAGTCGTTCACATATCTGGGGTTAAGCGATTGAGAGCGGTGAGCCCCAGGCGATGGTACGCAGGGGCTCGCAAGACGGGGAGGTCCCCGCTGGAGCGTAGAGCCTGACAAGGCGCCTCCAGCGGGCATCCCCCGCCAACATAGGGCAACTACAACTTGGTAAAGGTTCTCGGCGGGCGCGCTGCGTCCGCGGTCATTGGTCTGTTCATGCTGGCGATTGGTTCCAGCGCCGCGGCGCAGGACCTGAGTGCGCAGCCGTCGCTCGTCCACCAGGCGGTGGCGACGACCACCGCGGTTGCGAACAGCATGGGCACGATCACCCAGCAGCAGCCGGCGCAGTCGGTGACGGTCAAGCTGCCGAATTCGATCGCGACCGAGGCCGCCTGGCTCTACAAGGCCGGCTGGCCGCTCTACGCGCTGGTCGACAAGTACAGCGCCGGTGCGCCGCTCGACGAGCAGGCCAATTGCCTGGCGACGGCGGTCTATTTCGAAGCGCGCGGCGAAAGCCTCGACGGCCAGCTCGCGGTCGCCCGGGTGGTCATGAACCGCGCTGCTTCGGGCAAGTATCCGCCCGACTGGTGCAGCGTCGTCAAGCAGCCGTGGCAGTTCTCGTTCGTCCGCCACGGGCAGTTCCCGGCGGTCGACACGGCTTCGGCGGCCTGGGCCAAGGCGCAGGGCATCGCCCGGCTGGCGATCGCCAATGTCGTGCCAAGCGTCGAGCCCGACGTGCTGTGGTACCATGCGACCTACGTCGCGCCGTCGTGGGGCCGCCGGCTCAGCCGGGTCGACCGGATCGGCACCCACATCTTCTACCGCGCTTAAGCGCACACGGTTCTTGGAGGGGCAGGGGCGTCCCGGGCGGCAGCGCTCGGGGCGCCTCATTCGTTTCGGCGCAGCGGCTCGTCGCCCTGGCGATAACCTCGTTCACGAGGGATTCGCATGCGCTGCGTTCCGCGCAACCATCCAAGTGACGGAATTTCCGGGGGGAATTCCGCGCCGGGAGGGCCGCGAGTGCTCAATATCCTCATCGTCGAAGACGACAGCCAATTGGCGGTCACGCTCAAATATCTGGTCGAGGACAATCCGCGCTACCGGGTCGTCGCCATGGCCGAGGATGCCGACGGCGCGATCGTCGCAACCGAGGAATATCAGCCCGACCTTGTCCTGCTCGACCTCCACCTTGCCCGCGGCTCGACCGGCTTCTCGGTCGCGGTTCGCCTCAATGATCTCGGCGTGCCTTGCCTGTTCGTCAGCGGCAAGGCGCCGCGCTTCCCGATGCCCGACCTTGCGCTGGGTTGCCTGATGAAGCCGTTCACCGCCGAGGACGTGCACCGCTCGCTTGCGGCTGCGGAGGATCTGCTCCGCGGCCGCGAAGCCGTGCGGCCCAAGATGCCGGAGAACCTGACGCTCTACGAAGCCCACGAGCATGTTGGTCCCGCCGAGCCGGGGTTCATCCCGTCAAAGCCGTCGCTTCGGACGCGGCTCGAACACTGGATCTCCGGCCACCACCACTAAGAGCCTCAGAGCCGCATCATCCCCTTGCGTGGCTCGCGTTCACCCATGGTTCGTTCCGTCAGCCTCGCGCCGGCATCGAGCAGCGCCTGGCGCCGCCCCTTGATGTCAGCATTGCGCTGGACGTCCTCGAACGGCAGCAATTGCGCGATGCAGCGATGCGCCAGCGTCCGCTCGACAAAGCCCGCGGTGCGCGGCCAGCGCGCGGCGTCGACGGTGAAGCCGGCATATGCCCCGTTCCGGAAGAAGCTGGCGATGGAAATGTCGGCGAGGCCGATGTCGTCGAACAGGAACCCCTCGGCCGGAAGCTCGCGCTCGAGATAGTCGAGCGCCTTGGGAATGTCCTCGTTGAGCGCCTGGTCGATGCGCGCCTGGTCGCCCGGCTCGCCCCACACCAAAGGGTGGACGACCTTCTGGTAGAAGAGGTTCCAGATGAACAGGTCGCCGAGCCGGGTGTCGGCATATTCCTCGAGCCACCGCGCCCGCGCGCGGTCCTTCGGGTCGGCCGGCAGGAGCGGGTGCGGTGGATGGGCCTCGTCGAGATACGCGCAGATCACGCTCGAATCGCTCGCCGAGAAGTCGGCATCGATCAGGACGGGAATGCGGCACAGCGGGCTCAGGCGGCGGAATTCGTCGTTGCCGTAGAAGGGCGTGATCGGATCGACCTCGAACTCGAGGGCCTTGAGGCTCAGGCAGGCCAGCACCTTGCGGACATACGGGCTGACGAAGCTGCCGATGACGGTCAGCGGGCGCGACATGCGTGCCGCAATGCAGCGGCGCCGACACGACTGCAAGTCGGGCTAGACACGCTGCATCTGTAGCGCTACATATGTAGCGGACATCAGCGAAAGATCAGCCCTATGCGCTCAATTTTGCCGTTATTCGCCGTGGCGCTTGCAGTCTCCGCGCCGGTTCTTGCGACCGAAGTCGTCCCGGTGGCGGGCTTTAGGTCGGTCCAGCTCGTCGGTGGCGGGATCGTTACCGTGGTGCCGGGGCCGGCGCAGCGGGTGACGATCCTTGAAGGCAGCAGCCAGTTCACCAGGATGCGGGTCCAACCGAACGGCAAGCTCAAGATCGTGACGTGCGACGACCGCTGCCCGCACACCTACCGGTTGCGGGTGCGGATTCAGTCGCCCCGCGTGCCGGACCTGGCGATCAGCGGCGGGGGCGTGATCACTGCAGCTGGCGGGTTTCGCCCGCAGTCGCAGGTGTCGGTCGCGATCAATGGCGGAGGCAAGATCGACGCGCGCGCGATCGAGGCCGCCGACGTCTCGGCCGCCGTGAACGGCGGCGGTGAAATCCTGGTGCGGCCTCGCTCCGTGCTGTCAGCGGCGGTCAACGGCGGCGGCCGCGTTCGCTACTGGGGCAATCCGAGGGTCAGCATGGCCGTGCATGGCGGCGGCGCCGTCAGCCCCGGCTCCTAAAGCGGGACGACATCGACGCGCTCCGCGGTGAACCGCAGCCCCACCGTCAGCAGCGCGCGGAACGCATTGTAGCCGCCCGTCCGTGGATGGAAGGCGTGGAAGAACAGCTGCGGACTCCCATCCACGCCTGGCGCGACCGACGCATGTCCGGGCGCCAGCCATTCGCGGGTTGAATTGAGCAGCGGCGCGCCCTGCTTGACGTAGGGGCCGAGCGGATGGTCGGCGACGGCGACCCCGATGCCGTAGGCCGGCGTCGAGAAGTCGTTGCCGGCGTAGAACAGCCAGTAACGGCCCTCCTGCCGGGTCACGAACGGACCCTCGATCAAATGGCCTTCCCAGTCGAGGTCGTTGCACAGGACCATCCGGTCTTCGCCGATGAGAGAGCGTCCATCGTCGGCGATCCGCTGGCCGCGGATCGGCGTGGTCATGGCGTCAACGATCGCTTCGGCGAGGCCGAAATCGATCAGCGCCGTCTGCACCTGCGCCCAGTTGGCGAGCGCCGCCTCGATCAGCGGCTGCATCAGGAAAAAACGCACCATCGGCCGCTGGAGGTTCGCCCAAGGCACGATCGTCGCAGCGAAGGAGGCGGTCCGCCGCTCGGCTTCTCCGGCGAACAGGCTTTCGATGAGGTTCGGATGTTGGCGCAGCAGCATCGCCAGCGGCCGCGGCCAGATGCTGTTCGTGTCGTCCTTCCAGAACAGATATTTCTCGTCGTTAGCGTCGACGAAAAGGTGGGAGTCGATGACCCCGCCGCGGAGCGGCGCATGGGCGGCATCGTAGCCGAGGCCGGTGGTATTGACGGGCTTGCCAGTAACCAGCGGCGCACCGTTGTCGGTCCACGGGCCAAGCGGCGAGGGAGCGCGCGCGAGGCCGATCGCCAGCGCCTTGGTCATGTCGCGGGCCGTGAAGACGGTCCAATATTCTTCGCCGACCGACGCCATCTCCGGCGCCCAAAAATCGGCGGTGTTGCGCCCCTTCGCCGCCCAGGCGGGCTCTTGCCCGGCGGGGAAGACAAAGCCCTTCGGCTCCCAATGGCTAAGATCGTTGGAGTGGAGGATCGGGAAGGCGTCGGGCGCGTCGTTCGAGGTCGCCACCAGCCACCAGCCGTCATCGGCCTTCATGACCGCGGGATCGCCATAGCCGACCAGGATTTGCGGATGGACGTTCTCGGTCAGCAGCGGCCGCCACGGGAAGGTCGCCACTGGATGCTCGATTGGGTCGGTGAAGACGTGCGGCACGCGCGTGCCGAAGTCGTGGGCGAGCGCGCGATAAAAGGCCGAAAAGTCCTGCTGCGTTGCGGTCGGCAGGGCATAGCTCGTCGACCGTCCGGCTGACTCGACGTCGATGCGAAACCCGTCGCCCTCGGGCCGGGCATCGACCATGAAGTTCAAGCCGCTGGCGGTGCTGGAATCAGCCATCGAATGTTTCAATGCGCGTGGCTGAGGTTGGATGCCCCGCGTGGATTCGAACCACGATTGACGGAGTCAGAGTCCGTAGTCTTACCATTAGACGACGGGGCAGCTTAGGAGCCGGCGAGATAGGGATAGGGCGCGGCACGTGTCAACGGGCCGAGGGAGCCGTACCGGTCTCCGGCCCGTGTCGACATCGCCTTGCCCAGGCGCCCCGGACTTGCCCAACGACGCTAATCTGTGATTAAACGGCGCCAAGTCAGCCGCTCGATTTGGGCGGTGTAGGAAGAAACGGGCGTAGTCATGGCGCAGGGTGTCGCCAGCGCGCCGGCCCTGCAGCACGGTCATAGCGCGCAGGGCGGGCCATCGAACCAAGGCTTCCAGCCACGGCGGCAGACGCCGCGCCACACTTACGGCGCGATTGACCTTGGCACCAACAATTGCCGGCTGCTGATTGCCCGGCCCACCTCGGGCGGCTTCACCGTGATCGATGCCTTTTCGCGGATCGTCCGCCTAGGCGAAGGCCTGACCCGCACCGGCGAATTGTCGCAGGATGCGATGGACCGCGCGGTCCAGGCCCTCTCGGTCTGTGCCGACAAGCTCCGCCGCCGCAACGTCTCGCTGGCGCGCTCGGTGGCGACCGAAGCGTGCCGGCGCGCCAAGAACGGAGGCGAGTTCGCCGACCGCGTCCGCGACGAGACCGGGATCGTCCTCGACATCATCGAGCCCGCCGAAGAAGCCCGGCTTGCCGTTCTGGGCTGCCACAAACTGCTCGAGCCGGGCGACGGCCCGGCGCTCATCTTCGACATCGGCGGCGGATCGACCGAGCTGGTTCTCGTTGACCAGGAAGAGGGCACGCCGCGGATCCGCGCCTGGTGGAGCGCCCCGTGGGGCGTCGTCTCGCTGACCGAAAGCGAGGGCAAGGAAGCGCTCGAAGGCGAAGACCGAGTCAAAGCCTACATGCGGATGCGAGAGCGCGCGCGTCGCGCCTTTTCGAACTTCGCGACGATGCTTCCGGAAGGCCGCGAGGGCATCCGACTGCTCGGCACGAGCGGCACCGTGACCACGCTTGCGAGCGTCCACTTGGCGCTGCCGTCCTACGATCGCCGCGCAGTCGATGGCCTGCACGTCCCGATCGAGGCGATGCAGAAGATCAGCGGCATGATCGCGGAGATGGACTATGAGGAGCGCTCGGCGCTGCCATGCATCGGCAATGAGCGCGCCGACCTGGTGGTCGCGGGCTGCGCGATCCTCGAAGCGATCATGGAGATCTGGCCGGCCAAGAACCTCGGCGTCGCCGACCGCGGCATCCGCGAGGGAATCCTCCGCTCGCTGATGGCCCGCGACGGCTGGCAATTGTGAAGCGGCTGAAGACCGCCAAGGGTCGCAAGGTCTCCTCCACCAGGTGGCTCGAACGGCAGCTCAACGACCCCTATGTGAGGCGCGCGAAGGCCGAGAATTACCGCAGCCGCGCCGCGTACAAGCTGCTTGAGCTCGACGAGCGGTTCGGACTGCTGAGAGGGGTGAAATCCGTCGTCG
>DATENV010000294.1:0-4486 GCA_035274805.1 Sphingomicrobium sp.
CGACGCATCCTCCCCCGCCACCTTCACGCCCGGCAGCAGCAGCTTCACCATCGCGTGGACCTGGTCCTTTGACGCGCCGCCGGTGCCGACCACCGCTTTCTTGACCAGCGCCGGCGAATATTCGCCGACCTCGATCCCGGCGCGCGCCGCACACATCAATGCGACGCCGCGCGCCTGCCCGAGCTTCAGCGTCGATTGCGGGTTCTTATTGACGAACACTTCCTCGACCGCGGCCGCGGCCGGAGCATGGTCGGCGATCAGCGCTTCGAGCTGGTCGGCGAGTGCTGCGAGCCGCCGCGGGAGCGCCGCCGCTGTGTCGGTCTTGATCTGGCCGTTGTCGATGTGCGCCAGCCGGTTGCCGTCGGCCTCGATCAGCCCCCAGCCGGTGGTGCCGAGCCCGGGGTCGAGGCCGAGGATTTTCACTCCGGCTCCGGCAAGACTACGTTATCGCCCTGCATGAACATCCCGCCGAAATAGCCGACTCCGGCGACGTCGATTACCGCGAGAAACGCGAATAACCAGGCGCGGCCCCACTTCAGGCCAACCGCTCCAGCTCTTCCTCGGGCACGTCGTAATTGCCCCAGACGGTCTGGACGTCGTCGTCCTCTTCGAGCGCGTCGATCAGCTTCATCAACTGCTCGGCGTCGTCGCCGCGGACCTCGACCTCGGTCGCCGGCTTCCACGCGAGCCTGGCGCCTTCGCCTTCGCCGAGCATCGGCTCGAGCGCCCGGGCGACCTCGTGCAAGCGATCGATGGTGGTCCAGATGCGGTGGCCGTCCTCGTCGCTCTCGACATCCTCGGCGCCGGCTTCGATCGCCGCCTCGAGCACCTTGTCGGCATCGCCGGCGCTGGCCGGATATTCGATCAGCCCGAGCCGCTCGAAGCCGTGGCTGACGCTGCCGCTGGCGCCGAGATTGCCGCCGTTCTTGGAGAAGATCGTGCGGACGTTGGTCGCCGTGCGGTTGCGGTTGTCGCTCAAGGCCTCGACGATGATCGCCACGCCGCCGGGACCGAAGCCCTCATAGCGAATCTCCTCGTAATTGTCGGCGTCGCCCCCGGCCGCCTTGTCGATCGACCGCTGGATATTGTCCTTGGGCATCGACTGGGCGCGCGCGGCGATGACCGCGGCGCGCAGGCGGGCATTGGCGTCGGGGTCGGGCAGGCCCATCTTGGCCGCGACGGTGATCTCGCGGCTGAGCTTGGAGAAGAGGGCGGAGCGCTTTTTGTCCTGCGCGCCCTTGCGGTACATGATGTTCTTGAACTTGGAATGCCCTGCCATGGCCGCCTCTTATGCCAGCCCGAGCGCCTGGCGATAGGTCTCCAGCAGCGCATCGGCTTCCTGCCGGGCGTGCGTTTCCATCTTCCGCAGCCGCACCACCGCCCGCATCGTCTTGGTGTCGTAGCCGTTGGCCTTGGCCTCGGCATAGACGTCGCGAATGTCGTCGGCGATGCCCTTCTTCTCTTCCTCGAGCCGCTCGATCCGCTCGATAAACAGCCGCAGCTGGTCGGCCGCGACGGTGCCCTCCGCCATGCTTGGTGAACTCCGGTTTTGATGCGTGAGCCGCGGCTCTAGCGGGTTGAACCATCATATCAAGCGGCTAAGGCAAGCCCCCGAGCCAAGGAGCCGCCGTGACCGAAACGCTGCCGCCGCGATCACGCAAGGTGAAGATCCTGGCGACGCTTGGCCCGGCGTCGAGCGACGCGCGGATGATCCGCCGGCTGATGCTGGCCGGCGCCGACGCCTTCCGAATCAACATGAGCCACGGCGACCAGAAGCAGAAGGCCAAGCTGGTCGCCGGCATTCGCGCGCTCGAGAAGGAGTTCCGCCGCCCGACCACGATCCTGTTCGACCTCCAGGGGCCCAAGCTCCGGGTCGGCCATTTCGAGGGCGGCAGCACGATGCTCGAAAAGGGCAAGCGCTTCATCTTCGATCGCGATGACCAGGCCGGCGACAGCAGCCGCGTCCAGCTGCCGCATGCCGAGCTGTTCGAAGCGGTGCGGCCGGGGACCAACATCCTGATCGACGACGGCAAGGTGCGCTTGAACGTGATCGAGGTCGGCGATGGCCGGATTGTCACCGAGGTGAAGGTCGGCGGCGCGGTGTCGGACAACAAGGGCGTCAACGTGCCCGACATCCTGGTGCCGATCCCCGCGCTGACCGACAAGGACCGCGACGATTTGCAATTCGCGCTCGAGCAGCGCGCCGACTGGATCGCACTGTCGTTCGTCCAGCGCCCGGAGGATGTCGCCGAGGCGCGCACCCTGATCGGCGACCGCGCCGCGCTGCTCGCCAAGATCGAGAAGCCGGCGGCGATCGATCGCCTCAACGACATCATCGCGCTCGCCGACGCGGTGATGGTCGCGCGCGGCGACCTCGGCGTCGAGCTCCCGCCGGAGCAGGTGCCGCCGCTCCAGAACAAGATCGTCGCGACCGCGCGGCAGTACGGCAAGCCCGTCGTGGTCGCGACCCAGATGCTCGAATCGATGGTCACCTCGCAAACCCCGACGCGGGCCGAGGTGAGCGATGTCGCCACCGCGATCTACGACGGCGCCGACGCGGTGATGCTGTCGGCCGAAAGCGCGACCGGGCAGTTCCCGTGCGAAGCGGTGCAGATGATGGACCGCATCGCCACCAGCGTCGAGCGCGACCCGAGCTACCAGGCGCGGATCCACTTCACCCAGACTCTGCTCGAAGCCACCACCGCGGATGCGCTCGCCGGCTCGGCGCGGCAAATCGCCAGCACCATCTCGGCCACCGCGATGCTGTGCTACACCAGCTCGGGCTCGACCGCGCGGCGCATCGCGCGCGAGCGGCCGCCGGTGCCGCTGCTGGCGATGAGCGCGTCCCAGCATACCGCCCGCCGGATGGGGCTGTTGTGGGGGGTCCACGCGCTCCACACCAAGGACGTGTCGAGCTTCGAGGAGATGGTCGAAAAGGCCAAGCGCATGGCGCTCCGCCACCAGCTCGCCAAGGGCGGCGACCGGGTGATCATCATGGCCGGCATCCCGTTCGGCAAGGCCGGCTCGACCAACGTGCTGCACGTCGCCCGGCTGATCGGCGACGAGCTCGACCGCTACAAGTCCTAGCCCGGCAGCAGCGCCGGAATCTCGTCCGCGATTTCGCGGGCGAGAAAGCCGAGCGGTCCGACCTTCTTCGCCAGCCTCGCCCCGGCCTGCCCATGCAGCCAGACCGCCCACAGCAGCGCATTCACCGGCTCGGCGCCGCGCGCGAGCAGACCGCCGACGATCCCCGCGAGCACGTCGCCGCTGCCCGATACGCCGAGCCCGGGCGCGCCGCTGCTCTGCGTCCAGACGTCGCCGCCGGGAGTCACGACGTGGCTGGTCGCCCCCTTGACCAGCACGATCGCACGGTAGCGCTCCGCCGTCCGGCGGCCGCAGCCGAGGGGGTCTCGTTCGACTTCGTCCTCCCGGCAATCGAGCAGCGATGCGAGCTCATCGGCGTCGGGGAGCAGGAGCGGCGTAATCGCGCGGTGCTTGTTCGGCAGGCGCAGCGCTTTCAGCATCGCCACGTCGAGCGCCAGCGCGACATCCGCGCGCATCAGCTTTGCGGCGATATCGGCGCAAGCTCGGCTCCGCTTGACGCCCGGGCCGGCAACGACTGCATCCACGTCGGCCGCGAGATCGGCAATCGGCGCGGCCGCCGCGGCCGCGAACCCGCCGGCGCGATCCTCGGCCAGCCCGGCGACCATCGCCTCGGGCATGGCAACGCCGATCGGAATGGCGATGCTCTCGACGGTCGCGATCCTGAGCTTGCCGGCGCCCGCGCGCATCGCCGCCGTCGCCGCCAGCAGCGCGGCGCCCGGTACTTCGCGGCTGCCGGCGACGATCAGGATACGCCCCTTGGTCTCCTTGTCGCCGTCGACCACCGGCGGCAGCGGGTGCGCGCGCAGCGCACTGCGATCCAGCTTCACCTTGTTCCCGCCATCGCATCCGGCGCCGAGGTCTTGGGCGCGCCCTCGGCCTCCAGCGGCACGCCGTAATTCCACAGCTCGAGCGCCGGCACGCAGAGGCCCTTGGCGTCGGGCTCGAACTCGTAGGCGGCGATGCCGCAGTTGAGCACCTCGGCCTGCTTGTCGATGCCGAGGATCGCGGCTTCGTCGAGCTCCTCGAGGATGTAGCGGAAGCACAGGACGACGACCTGGTGGCAGACGATCATCACCCGTCGGTCGCAATAATGAAGGTTGATGGTGTTGAGCATCGATCGGAGGCGCAGGATCACGTCGGCCCAGCTCTCGCCGCCGGGCGGCCGGTGATAGAATTTTCCGAGCCGCCGGCGATGCGCCGCTTCCTCGGGGAAGCGCTCGCGAATCCCGACCGTCGTCAGCCGGTCGAAAATCCCGAACTCGCGCTCGCGCAGCCGCTCGTCGATGATCGTGTGCGCCGGGCCACCCGCCAGCGCGCCTTCGCGGCAGATGATTTCCGCGGTCTGCTTGGCACGCACGTAGGGGGAGGAGAGAATGATTTC
>DATENV010000295.1:0-8469 GCA_035274805.1 Sphingomicrobium sp.
TACACCCACGTCGCCGGGGATGCCGATTTCGACCTCAAGCTTTATCCGAACGTCGTCGAATGGCTGGATCGGGTGAAGGGCCAGCCGAGATATCTGCCGCTGGACGCCTGAGCGCTTGCCGCAACCGCCGCCGATGGCTACATCGCCGCCCAAGCTGGCCGCTCCGTGAGGGGCGGCCCTATTCGTTTTTGACCCCGGGAGAATGACAGTGGCCCAGCCCCTGATGCCCCATGCGACCGCCGCCTGGCTAGTCGAGAATACGTCGCTCACTTTCGAGCAGATCGCCGAATTCTGCGGCCTCCACATCCTCGAGGTGCAGGCGATCGCGGACGACACCGCGGCGACCAAGCTCACCGGCCGCGACCCGATCCGTGCCAACGAGCTGACCCACGAGGAGATCGTCAAGGGTCAGAATGACCCAGACTACCGCCTGCAGATGCACAAGGCCCCGGAGGCGGTGCGCCGGACCAAGGGCCCGCGCTACACGCCGGTTTCCAAGCGGCAGGACAAGCCGGACGGAATCTACTGGATCATCAAGAACCATCCCGAGGTTAGCGACGGCCAGATCAGCAAGCTGATCGGCACCACGCGGACGACCATCGCCGCGATCCGGGACCGCAGCCACTGGAACATGGCGAACATCACGCCGAAGGACCCGGTGACGCTCGGCCTGACGACGCAGCGCGAGCTCGATGCGGCGGTTGCCAAGGCGGCCAAGGCGGCCGGCATCCAGGCGCCCACCGACACGCGCTTCGACAGCGATCGCGAGGCGTTGATCGAGCAACTGCGCAGCGAGCGCGAGCAGCACGCCCGCGACGCCGAGGCGGCGCTGGCCGATGCGGCCGACGAGGACGTCAGCGACGAAATCTTCCCCGGCATCCGCGACCCGTTCAAGAATACACCGGTCGAATAGCGCTCGCTTGATTTGAGCGGCGGCGGGGACCAGAAGTTCGGCCATGGCCACGACTGCCGAAACCGATGTCAGCCAGTTGAGCTTCGAGGCCGCGCTCGCGCGGCTCGAGGAGATCGTCCGTACGCTCGAAAAGGGCGAGGCGCCGCTCGACCGGTCGATCGAGCTCTACCAGGAAGGCGATCGGCTGAAGCGCCACTGCGAAGCGCGCTTGAAGGACGCGCAGGCGCGGATCGAGCAGATTGCCTTCGGCAGCGATGGCAAGCCGGCGGGGCTGAAGCCCTTCGATGCCGGTTGAGTCCGTCGACCGGCTGGCACAAGAGCTCGAAGCCGAAGCCGGACGCGTTCGCGCTGATGTCGACCACTTCTTCGCGACTCTTTTTGCACCGAGCGGCGATGGCCGAGAGCGGCTCTATGAGGCGATGCGCCATGCCGCGCTCGGCGGCGGCAAGCGGTTACGGCCGCTGCTCACGGTCGCCGCGTCGCGTCTGTTCGCAATCGACCGCAATTGCGCGCTGCGCGTCGGCTGCGCGATCGAGGCGATCCACGTTTATTCGCTGATTCACGACGACCTGCCGTGCATGGACGATGCGGAGCTGAGGCGCGGCAAGCCGACCATCCACAAGGCGTTCGGCGAGGCCGAGGCGGTCCTGGCAGGGGACAGCCTGCACGCGCTGGCGTTCGAAATCCTCGCCAGTCCGGCGACGCACGAGGACCCGTGGGTGCGGTCCGATCTTGTGCTCGAACTTGCGCGCGCGGCGGGACCATCGGGTATGGCCGGCGGACAGATGTTGGACCTCGCCGCGGAGGGCGAGCAGCTCGACCTGCCCGCGATCACCAGGCTCCAGCAGCTCAAGACCGGCGCCTTGATCGAATATGCGGTCGAGGCAGCGTGCATCATGACCAAGCTGCCGGTCGAGGCACGGACTCCCTATCGCGGTTACGCGCGCAATATCGGGCTGGCGTTCCAGATCGCCGACGATTTGATCGACCATAGCGGGAACACCGCCGCGGCCGGGAAGCCGACCGGCAAGGACGCGAATGCGGGTAAGGCTACGTTCGTCTCACTGCTCGGTGAGGAACGCGCACGCCAGCAGGCGGGATTCCTCGTCAACCAGGCGATCGAGCATCTGGCCGACCATAGCGGCGAAGCGGACCTGTTGCGCGCCATCGCGCGCTTTGCCATCGAGCGCGATCACTAAGGGGGGCGGGTAATGAAGGTCGCAGTCTATCCCGGCACGTTCGACCCGATCACGCTTGGGCACCTCGATATCATTCGCCGCGGTGCGCACCTGGTCGACAAGCTGGTGATCGGCGTCACCACCAATCCCTCGAAGGAGCCGATGTTCGGCGTTGCCGAGCGGCTGGCGATGGTCCGCCGCGAAGTGACGGACATTCCCGGCACTATCGAAGTGGTAGAGTTCGATTCGCTGCTGATGGACTTCGCCGAGGCGCAGGGCGCGACCGCGATCCTGCGCGGACTGCGCGCGGTCGCGGACTTCGAATATGAGTTCCAGATGGCCGGCATGAACCAGCAGCTGAACGACGATATTGAGACCGTCTTCCTGATGGCCGACGTGTCGCTGCAGCCGATCGCGTCCAAGCTGGTCAAGGAGATCGCGAGGTTCGGCGGGGCAATCGACAAGTTCGTGACGCCCGCCGTGGCGGCGGATGTCCGGCGTCACTTGAACGGCGGTTCACGCTGAAGCAAGCGATCCAGCGGCAAGGGAGCCGGGGTTGCTCGGGGAGGGATGAAGTTGAAGCCAGTGTTGTTTGCGTTGCCGTTCGCGGCTTTCGCACTGATCGCCGCCAAGCCGGCGGCGGTGCCGCCGATGCCGAGCCTGGTCGCGCCGGCGGACGTCGCGGCCAATAAGGCGAACCATCTGTTCCTCGAGCTGTCGAGCGGCAGCACGGTCGAAATCGTGCTTCGGCCGGACCTCGCGCCGCATCATGTCGAGCGCATCCAGGCGCTCGTGCGCCGGGGATTCTATAACGGCCTCGGCTTCCACCGCGTGATCCCCGGCTTCATGGCGCAAGGCGGCGACCCGAAAGGCACGGGCGAGGGCGGATCGGAGCTGCCGGACCTCAAGGCCGAGTTCACGACGGTCCCTTTCCTCCGCGGAACCTTCGCGGCTGCCCGTTCGGACGCGCCGGACTCGGCCAACAGCCAATTCTTCATCACGTTCGTGCCGCGGCCCGATCTCGAAAACGACTACACCGTGATGGGCCGCGTCGTGTCCGGGATGGACGCGGTCGATGCGATCGCGCCCGGCGAGCCGCCGCCGCAGCCGACCAAAATTGTGAGGGCGTACCTGGGCGGCTAAGCGGGCGGCGCGATGCGCGTCGACCTCTTCGATTTCGAGCTTCCATCCGACCGTATCGCGTTGCGGCCGGCGCGGCCGCGCGACAGCGCAAGGCTGTTGCTGGTCGAAGGTGAGGACATTTCCGACCGCAAGGTGCTGGATCTTCCGCAACTGCTGCGTCCCGGCGACGTACTGGTGTTCAACGACACCAAGGTGATCCCGGCGCAGCTGGAAGGCCGGCGCGGGCAGGCGAGCATCGGCGCGACCCTGCATAAGCGCGAAGGGCCGCGCGAGTGGCAGGCATTCCTGCGCAATGCGAAGCGGGCGCGGGCCGGCGACACGATCGACTTCGGCGAAGGCGTCAACGCAACGGTTGTCGACAAGGCCGAAGATGGCTCGGCGCTGCTCCGCTTTCTTGGCGACGAGCCGGTTGAGCTGCTGCTCGAGAGGGCGGGGCGCATGCCGCTGCCGCCCTACATCGCCTCGAAGCGGGCGGCCGACGACGAAGATCGGGGGGACTATCAGACGATGTTTGCGCGCGAGGAAGGCGCGGTCGCCGCGCCGACGGCGGCGCTGCACTTCACGCCGCGGCTGCTGGACGCGCTGGAGGGGCGCGGGATTGGCCGCGAGACGCTAACGCTGCATGTAGGCGCCGGCACGTTCCTGCCGGTCAAGGCCGAGGACACCAGCGGGCACAAGATGCACGCCGAATGGGGGCGCATCGAGGAAGCGACCGCCGAGCGGCTGAACGCCGCCCGATCTTCAGGTGGACGGCTGATCGCGGTCGGCACGACCAGCCTGCGCCTGCTCGAAAGCGCGGCGGGCGATGATGGCTTCATTCGGCCGTTCGAGGGCGACACCGCGATCTTCATCACGCCAGGATACCGATTCAAAGCGGTCGATGGTTTGATCACCAACTTCCATTTGCCGCGCTCGACCCTGTTCATGCTGGTCAGCGCGCTGATGGGGCTCGACGTGATGCAGGCTGCCTACGCGCACGCCATAGCTGGCGACTATCGTTTCTATTCCTATGGCGATTCTAGTTTGCTCTTGCCCGCCTGAAAAACGTCTGTTGTATCGGATTTTGCTCGGAGAGTTTGGGGGGATATGTGCGGCAGCTGGCTTACTTCGTGGCTTTGTCTCTGGGATTCGCAGCACCGGCTAGCGCTGGTGTTTTGGCAGATGATTTGAGCAGATGCTTGGTAACCAAGGCAACTGACGGCGATCGGGCCGCTTTCATGGCTTGGATGTTTTCCGTCGTCTCATCAGATCCCGCCTTGCAAAAATTCACGTCCCTTGACCGGCCGAAACGTGATCTAATCGCGACTAACGCGGGAGCAGTGTTCCAGCGCTTGATTGTTGTGGAATGTCGAGGTGAAGCGGTCGCCGCGATTAAAGCTGAAGGTCGAGGTTCATTTGCCAAGTCTTTCGGCGCTCTAGGTGAGGCCGCTGTCAATCAGATGTTCAACTCCCCACAGGCGCAGCAAGAGCTAAAATCCCTGGATAAGGGATTTGACAAGGAGAAGCTCAAAGCCCTCGGCCGCGAAGCCGGAATTGCTGAGGACCAAGCGGAAAAGTAATCCCGAGCATGAGATCGCCTCGACCAACGGGCGTAGCGTTGGCATGGCAGCCGTGTGAGCCGCTTCTCCTTCAAGATCGCCGCGACCGACGGCGCCGCGCGGACCGGTGCGGTCGCGACGGAGCGCGGCGAAATCCACACGCCGGCGTTCATGCCGGTCGGAACCGCCGCGACGGTCAAGGCGATGCGGCCGGAGGAGGTGCGCGCGGCCGGCGCCGACATCATCCTCGGCAACACCTATCATCTAATGCTGCGGCCCGGCGCGGAACGCGTCGCGAAGCTCGGCGGACTGCACGAGTTCATGGGCTGGGAGCGGCCGATCCTGACCGACAGCGGCGGATATCAGGTGATGAGCCTCAGCGAGCTGACCAAAGTGACCGAGGAGGGGGTTTCCTTCGCCAGTCACCTCGACGGATCGCGCCACATGCTGTCGCCCGAGCGGTCGATCGAGGTCCAGCGGCTGCTCGACAGCGACATTGTCATGCAGTTCGACCAACTGGTGCCGACGACGTCCGGCGAAGCAAAGCAGCGCGAGGCGATGGAGCGGTCGATGCGCTGGGCGGAGCGCAGCAAGGAGGAGTTCGACCGCGGCGGCGAGCATTCGGAGCGCGCGGCATTGTTCGGCATCCAGCAGGGCGCGCTCGACGAGACGTTGCGCAAGGCCTCCGCCGAGGCACTGATCGATATCGGTTTCGACGGTTATGCGGTCGGCGGGCTGGCCGTTGGCGAGGGGCAGGAGGCGATGCTCGGCTGCCTCGACTTCGCGGTCGACATGCTGCCGGCGGACAAGCCGCGCTACCTGATGGGCGTCGGCAAACCTGACGACATCGTCGAGGCGGTGCTGCGCGGCATCGACATGTTCGATTGCGTGCTGCCGACGCGCTCCGGCCGGACCGGGCAGGCGTTCACTGCCGATGGGCCGCTCAACCTGCGCAACGCGCGGTTTGCCGAGGACACGGACCCGATTGAGCCCGGCTGCCCGTGCCCGGCGTGCACGCAGTTCGAACGAGCCTACGTCCACCATCTCGTCAAGTCGGGTGAGATCCTCGGCGCGATGCTGATGACCCAGCACAATCTGTGGTTTTACCAGCGGATGATGCAGGGCCTGCGCGACGCGATTGCGGGGCAGCGGTTGCGAGCTTTCGCGACGGCGTTTCTGAGTCAGTACAAGCTCTCCTCCCTGTCGCGGAGCGATGGGGAGGTGGCAGCCGAAGGCTGACGGAGGGGCCCCTCCACCAGCTCCGCTGGTTCCCCTCCCCACGAGCTCCGCTCGCAGGGAGGATTTCTAAATCGCGTCGTCCTTCACGGCTTCGGCTTCGTCGGCGCGCTGCAGCTTGTCCTGCGTGCGAAGCTCGAAATCGCTTGCGTCGTGGCGTTCGTGGAGCTGCTCGCTTTCATCGCCGCTGAGCTTGTTGACGATGCGGCCGCGCTGGACGGCGGGCCGCGCGTCGATCTGCTTCGCCCAGCGTATCACATGTTCATATTCGTGGATGGCGAGGAAGGTGTCGGCGCCTTCGTAGCTGCGGCCGAGCGCGACGCCGCCGTACCAGGGCCAAATGGCGATGTCGGCGATCGAATAATCGGGACTGGCGATGAACTCATGGTCCGCGAGACGGCGGTTCAGCACATCGAACTGGCGTTTGGCTTCCATCGAGTAGCGGTTGATCGGATATTCGAATTTCTCGGGCGCATAGGCGAAGAAATGGCCGAAGCCGCCGCCGAGGAATGGCGCGCTGCCCATCTGCCAGAATAACCATGAAAGCGTCTCCGCGCGCGCCGCGCCGGACGCGGGCAGGAACTCGCCGAACTTCTCGGCGAGATGGACGAGGATCGCGCCGGATTCGAACACGCGAACCGGCTCGGGGCCGCTGCGATCGACCAGCGCCGGGATCTTCGAATTGGGGTTCACTTCGACGAAGCCGCTGCCGAACTGGTCGCCCTCGCCGATGCGGATCGGCCAGGCGTCATATTCGGCGTCGCGGTGCCCTTTCTCGAGCAGCTCCTCGAACATGATCGAGACCTTCTGACCGTTGGGGGTCGCCAGCGAGTAGAGCTGGAAGGGATGCTTGCCGACGGGCAGCTGCTGATCGTGGGTCGGGCCGGCGATTGGGCGGTTGATGTTGGCGAACTGGCCGCCGCTGGGCTGGTCCCAGGTCCAGACTTTCGGAAGCACGTAGTCGGTGGTGCTGTCGGTCATCGGGGTTCCTTCATTTTCACAGCCCGACGGGCAGCTAGGAACCGGCGACAACGCTTTCCAGTGTCAACGGTGTGACTACTCGCCGGCGCTGACCGAAAGGAAGCTAGGCATCGGACCGTTCCACTCGCTCGCGATGTCCTCGACGACCGGCGTGCGCTCGGCGGCCTGGATCTTTTCAGGCTTGCGCGAAGGCTGCTCCTTTGGCGCCGGAGCGGGTTTGGATGCCGGTTTTTGCGGCTTGGCGGCCTTTGGCGGCTTTGGCCGCGCGGCAGGCTCGCCAACATCGCCACCGGCCGCGCGCGGGATCTGGTGGCCGATCAGCTTCTCGATGCGGTCGATCGCCTCGCCATCGGCGCGCGAAGCCAGAGTGATGGCGATACCCTTCATGCCCGCGCGGCCGGTGCGGCCGATCCGATGGATATAATCGTCGGGCTGCCACGGGACGTCGAAATTGATCACGTGGCTGACGCCTTTGACGTCGAGGCCCCGGGCGGCCACGTCGGACGCGACCAGAACCGTGATCTCGTCCTTCTTGAAGCGATCGAACTCGGCGATGCGGTCCGACTGGTCCATGTCGCCCTGGATTTGTCCGACCGCGAACCCCGAGCGCTTGAGGCTGGTCGCCAACTCGCGCACCGTGGTCTTGCGGTTGGCGAACACGATGGCGTTTTTGAACTCCTCGTGGCGGAGGATGTCGCGTAGCGCATCCTTCTTCTTGTCGGCGCGAACCTCGACCAGCCGTTGCTCGATATTGACGTTGGCGGTTGCGGGACGAGCGACTTCGACGCGCTTCGGGTCATTGAGGAACTTCGCGGCGAGCTTCTGGATCGGCGGCGGCATCGTCGCCGAAAACAGCAAGGTCTGCCGGCCCTTCGGCAGCTTCGAGCAGATTTCCTCGATGTCGGGGATGAACCCCATGTCGAGCATCCGGTCGGCCTCGTCGATAACCAGCAGGTTGCAGTCGTTGAGCATGATCTTGCCGCGGCTGAACAGGTCCATCAGCCGGCCTGGCGTCGCGATCAGGACGTCGACGCCCTTTTCAAGCTGCTTCACCTGGTCGCCCATCTGCACGCCGCCCATCAGCAGCGCCATCGATAGCGGGTGGTACTTGCCGTACTTCTCGAAATTGTCGGCGACCTGCATCGCCAGTTCACGGGTCGGCTCGAGGATCAGCGAGCGCGGCATCCGGGCGCGGCTGCGGCCTTCGTGCAGGATGTCGATCATCGGCAGCACGAACCCGGCTGTCTTGCCGGTTCCCGTCTGGGCGATGCCGATCAGGTCGCGGCCCATCAGGACCGATGGAATCGCGCCACGCTGGATCGGCGTCGGCTCCGAATAGCCGCTTTCCTCCACGGCGCGGAGCAATTGATCAGAAAGGCCGAGGTCGGCGAAGGTCATGCAAAATCCGGAAAAATAGAGTGAGGAGCCGCGTCTAACCGCGTGGCATTACTCAACAGATTGGCGCTAGAGCGCCCGTTTC
>DATENV010000296.1:0-5978 GCA_035274805.1 Sphingomicrobium sp.
GCCGAAGTGCTGGCGGGGCGCGGGACGGCGACGGTCGTCCAGAATGGGGAGTAGGACATGACCACCACTGTCAGTACGGCTGACCTCAAGCGCCGCATGCATGGCGCGGTCGAAGCGCTGAAGCACGACCTTGGCGGACTGCGCACGGGCCGCGCTTCAACCGCTCTGCTCGATCCGGTCCATGTCGAGGTCTATGGCTCGAACATGCCCTTGAACCAGGTGGCGACGGTCTCGACGCCGGAAGCGCGCATGCTGTCGGTGCAGGTATGGGACCGCTCCAACGTCGGTCCGGTCGAAAAGGCGATCCGGTCGGCGGGGCTCGGCCTCAACCCGATTACCGACGGCCAGATGATCCGCCTGCCGATCCCCGAGCTCACCGAGGAGCGGCGCAAGGAGCTCGCCAAGCTGGTCGGCCAATATGCCGAAAAAGCCCGGATCGCCGTGCGCAACGTCCGCCGCGACGGCATGGATCACCTGAAGAGCGACGAGAAGAAGCACGAGATCAGCGAGGACGAGCGCAAGCGCCTCGAACATGAGGTGCAGAAGCTCACCGACGACACGATCAAGGAAATCGACGAAGCCGCGATGGCCAAGGAGAAGGAAATCCTCGGCAAGTGATCTCTGCTCCGGCCCCCGAAGAGGGGGCGGCCGGGCTCGCAAAAGGCGGCGGGTCCCTGCGCCCCACGCCAAAGCACGTCGCGATCATCATGGACGGCAACGGCCGCTGGGCGCAGCAGCGCGGCCTGCTGCGGGTCGTCGGTCACCGCGCCGGTGCCGAAGCGGTGCGCCGCGCGCTCCAGGCCGCGGCGGACAATGGCGTCCAGGTCCTGACGCTTTACGCTTTCTCGTCCGAGAACTGGCGGCGCAGCGAGGAGGAGATTTCCGACCTCACCGCGCTGATGCGCTTCTACCTGGAGCGGGAGCTCAAGACGCTCGAGAAGGAGCAGGTGCGGCTCAAGCTGATCGGCGATTATTCGGCATTCGGCGGCGAGCTGGTCGATCGCCTGGAAAAAGCGGTGGAACGCTGCGCCGCCAACCAGCGCCTGACGCTGGTGGTCGCCCTCAACTACGGGTCGCGATCGGAGATTGCCACCGCTGCGCGCCGGTTGGCGAACAAGGCGGTAGCCGGGGAGATCGACGCAGGTTCGATCGACGAAGCAGCGATCGGCACGGAGTTGCAGACGGCAGATCTGCCGCCGCTCGACCTTCTCATCCGAACGTCGGGCGAGGTTCGATTGTCCAACTTCCTGCTCTGGCAGGCCGCCTATGCCGAGTTGTTGTTCCTCGACATCCTCTGGCCGGACTTCGACGAGGAGGCGTTTGCAGGCGCGCTCGATGCCTTCGCCGCGCGCCAGCGCCGTTTCGGTGGCCGGTGAACGAACTCGCTGTCCGAACCGTCACGGGCGTCGTGCTGGTTGCCGCGGCGCTGCTCGCCGCGATTCAAGGCGGCAACATCTTCGCGATGCTGGTGGCGGCGATCGCCACGCTGATGTTCTACGAATGGACCCGGATCGTCCGCGGCTGGGGCGTCGCGTGGTACATCGGCGGTTTCATCTATGCGCTGCTGCCGGCGCTGGCTCTGCTGTGGATCCGCGAGCGTGACGACCACGGGCTCGCCCTTCTCATGTGGACCTTCATCGTCACCTGGGCGACCGACATCGGCGCCTATTTCGCGGGCCGGAGCTTCGGCAGGCGCAAGCTCGCGCCGAGCATCAGCCCCAACAAGACCGTCGAAGGCCTATTTGGCGGAATCGTCGCGGCGTCGCTGTTCGGCGGCGCATGGGCGCTCATCACCGAGCTTGGAACGTCGCTGCTCGCGCTGGCGCCGATCTTCGCGGTCGCTGCCCAGGCCGGCGACCTGTTCGAAAGCGGCATGAAGCGGCGGGCAGGGGTCAAGGATTCGGGCACGTGGTTGCCCGGCCACGGCGGCGCACTCGACCGGCTCGACGGACTGGTCCCGGTCGCCGTGCTGACCGCTGCCGCGCAACTGGCGAGACTGACGTGAGCCGCAAGATCGCGATCCTGGGCGCGACCGGCTCGATCGGCAAATCGACGCTCGACCTGATTGAGCGTGATCCCGGCCGCTTCGAAGTGACCGCGGTGACCGCCGCGACCAATGTCGAAACGCTCGCCGACATCGCGCGCCGAACCGGCGCGAGGCTTGCCGTCATCGCCGACGAGCAACGCAGGGATGAGTTGCAAGCGCGGCTCGCCGGCTCCGCGTGCCAGGTCGCGGCGGGCGAGGAGGGTTTGGTCGAGGCGGCGACGGCAGACGCCGAGCTCGTGATTGCCGCAATCGTCGGCTGCGCCGGGCTGCGGCCGACCATGGCGGCGGTCGAGGCGGGGCGGACGGTCGCGCTCGCCAACAAGGAAGCGCTGGTCACGGCGGGCGCGCTGATGACCGACGCTGCCGCCGCGAGCGGCGCGACGCTGCTGCCCGTGGACAGCGAGCATAATGCGATTTTCCAATGCCTTGCGGGCAGCCGTAAGGAAGATGTCTCAAAGATTGTCCTGACCGCCAGCGGCGGCCCGTTTCGCACCGCCTCGGCCGAAACCGTCGCGGCCGCAACGCCGGCTCAGGCGGTCGCGCATCCCAACTGGTCGATGGGCGCCAAGATCTCGGTCGATTCGGCGACCTTGATGAACAAGGGGCTCGAGCTGATCGAGGCGCATTATCTGTTTGGGCTTCCGTCCGATCAGCTCGAGATTGTGATTCATCCGCAATCGGTGATCCATTCGATGGTCGAGTTCATTGACGGTTCGGTCCTGGCGCAGCTCGGGAGCCCGGACATGCGCATTCCGATCGCTTTCGCGCTTGCCTGGCCCGAGCGAATGGCGACACCGGCCCAGAAGCTCGACTTGACGATGATTGCCCGCCTCGACTTCGAAGCTCCTGACTTGCAACGTTTTCCAGCGCTGGGGCTCGCGCGGGATGCGCTCGAGGCAGGGGGCGCCGCGCCGATCGTGCTCAATGCCGCCAATGAGGTGGCGGTCGGCAGCTTCCTGGCTGGCGGCATTCGCTTCCCGGAGATTGTCCGCCTGGTCAGGGATACCTTGAACAAGGCAAAATTCGACATCCCGCGCTCAATCGGCGATGTGCTGGAGATTGACCGCGTGACCCGCGCGCGGACCTCCGCCATGATGAAGGCGAGCTGCCCCTAAATATGCTTCCCAATCCCCCTCTCTGGATGACCTTGCTTGCTTTCATTTGCATGCTCGGTCCGCTCGTCTTCTTCCACGAGCTTGGCCACTATCTGGTCGCGCGCCTGTTTCGAATTCCCGCCGAGACCTTCTCGATCGGCTTCGGCCGCGAGATACTGGGGTGGACCGATCGCCAGGGCACGCGCTGGAAGGTCGCCTGGCTGCCGCTTGGTGGTTACGTGAAGTTCGTCGGCGACATGAGCCCGGCAAGCAATCCCGCCGACCTCGAGAGCATTCCCGAGCATCTGCGCGACAAGGCGTTCCAGCTTCGCCCGGTCTGGCAGCGCTTCCTCGTGGTGCTTGCCGGGCCCGCCGCCAACTTCCTGCTGGCGATCGTGATCTTCGCCGCCTTCTTCATGACCCTCGGCGCGCCGCGGACCAACATCGTCGGCGAGGTCGTCCCGAACACGGCCGCCGCGACGGCTGGTCTGAGGCCGGGGGACAAGATTCTCTCGATCGCGGGTCGCGACACGCCCAACTTCGACGACATCCGATCGGTCGTGATGCTGCGGCCCGACGAGACCGTCCCCATCCGCGTCCAAAGCGGTCATTCCATCCGCGAAGTGCGCGTCCATCTTCAGTCCGACACCGTCACCGACCCGTTCGGCCAGCGCTTCAAGCGCGGCCTGCTGGGCATCGCGCCGACCACTGGTGTGCTTCAGCGCCTGCCGATCCAGCAAGCCGTGCCCGAGGCGGGCCGCTACAGCTGGCTGATCGTTCGCTCGATGGTCGACGGGCTTGGCCAGATCATTACGGGCCGGCGCGGGACCGAGGACGTGGGCGGCCCGATCAAGATTGCGCAGATCGCCGGGCAGCAGGCGTCGCTCGGCGCATTGCCCTTCGTCCAGCTGCTGGCCTTGTTCTCAATTAATCTGGGATTCATCAACCTGTTGCCAGTCCCGATGCTGGATGGAGGCCACCTCTTTTTCTATGGCGTGGAAGCAGTCCGGCGCCGTCCGCTCAGTGCTCGCGCGCTGGAATGGGCGTTTCGCGGCGGGCTCGCCGTCGTCCTCGCCCTGGTGGTCTTTACGACAATCAACGATTTGGCATCGCTGGGACTGTGGGACCGGTTACAGCGCTTGATTGGCTAGGAGGGTTGGGGCAGGGGCACTAACCGGGTCTTTGCGGCGAAACGCGCCGCTGCTGCACCAATTACACACAAGGCGGGGACGCGTGATTTCAAGGTCGAAGAGTTTTAGCCGGCGCGCCGGTTCTTTGCTTCTGGTTGGCACCGTGCTCAGCGGCTCGGCGGCACCCGTGCTCGCGCAGACCACGCCGGCGCCTCAGCCGGCGCCGTCCGCCCCCGCGCCGGCAGCACAGACGCCAGCCCCGGCGACCGTGGTGCCGGCCCCGGCGCCCGCCGAGCGAATGATCCGCTCGATCGCGGTCAAGGGCAATCAACGGCTCGAGCCGGAGACGATCCGCGCCTACGCCAACCTGTCGCCCGGGCAGACCTATACCGCGCAGACGCTCGACCAGGCGCTCAAGGACCTTTACGCGACGCAATTGTTCGCCGACGTGACAATCACCGGCGGCGAGACCGGCGACCTGGTCATCACCGTCCGCGAGAACCCGGTGATCAACCGCATCATCCTCGAGGGCAACAAGCGCCTGAAGGACGACAAGATCACGCCGGAAATCAAGCTCGCCCCGCGGCAGATTTTCACCCGCAGCGCAGCCCGCGCCGACGTCGACCGGATCCTCGAGCTCTACCGCCGCCAGGGACGCTTCGCGGCGCGGGTCGAGCCGAAGATCGTTCAGCTCGACCAGAACCGCGTCGACGTCGTGTTCGAGATTTACGAGGGCGATCTCGCCAAGGTCCGCGCGATCAACATCCTCGGCAACACCCACTATAACGATTCCCGGCTCCGCAAGGAGATGTACACGCGCCAGACGGGCGGCCTGCTCGGCTTTCTCAAGTCGAACGACACCTATGACCCGGATCGCCTGGCGGCCGACCAGCAGAAGCTTCGCGCCTTTTATCTGACCGAGGGCTACGCCGACTTCCGCGTCGTCCAGGCGCTTGCCGAGCTCACTCCTGACCGCCGCGACTTCGTCATCACCTATGTCGTGGACGAAGGACCGCGCTACCGCTTCGGGACCGTCGAAGCCGATAGCGCGCTGCGCGACTTCCCCAATGCCCGCGTGCTCGAGCTCGCCAAGATCAAGCCCGGCGGCTGGTTCAACGCGAAGCAGGTCGAGGACGCGGTAACCGGCCTCAACGAGGAGGCCGGCAACCTTGGCTATGCGTTCGCCGACATCGGCCCGGCCTACAACCGCGATGCCGAGAAGCGGTTGATGAACCTGGTCATCAAGGTCGCCGCGACCCCGCGCGTCTACGTCGAGCGCATCGACATCACCGGGAACACGGCGACCCGCGACAAGGTGATCCGGCGCGAGTTCCGCCTCAATGAAGGCGACGCGTTCAACGCGCTCCGCGTCAAGCGCAGCCAGGACCGGATCCAGAGCCTCGGATTCTTCCAGGAGAAGCTCGAGATCAAGCAGACGGAAGGGTCGGCGCCCGATCGCGTCGTCCTTGGCGTCAACGTCGAGGAGAAGCCGACCGGGCAGTTGTCGCTGTCAGGCGGCTATTCGAGCCTCGAGCGGTTCGTCGTCCAGCTCGCCGTCAGCCAGAACAATTTCATGGGCAAGGGCCAGTCGCTCGATGCGTCGGTCAACTGGTCCCGCTACTCGCGCTCGGTCGAGCTCGGCTTCGTCGACCCCTACTTCATGGACAAGCCGATCCTGTTCGGCGGCAACCTGTTCCGGCGCGACTA
>DATENV010000297.1:0-5878 GCA_035274805.1 Sphingomicrobium sp.
ACACTTAAGGCATTCCGTTATGAGAATAGTGCTGTTGGCCGCGTGTATTGGCCTAGTGACCTTGTCGGCTGCAGTGGTTGCGAAAAAAGCGCCGCGCGAGGCTTGGGCGATTACTCAGGTCATTGATCCGATCACCGGAGCCTCGACATGCGTAGTTGCTGCCTATGATAAAATCGGACGGGTTGAGTTTTCCAGGTTCGGCTATCTCTACCCTATCGTCGAAAATAATGCGCGCTTAGGCCTGCTCGTCGGAGTGAGTAGTGGAGGCAAGTTTCGCGTTCCAACTGGCGATATACTCTGGCGAGTCGATTCCAACCCATACCGGGAGCTAAAGGCCGCCGATAATCCCGGTGACGCCAATACTCCACCGATTCCGCCCTATAAGACCGGCAACGATGCCGCGGATAAGGCTGTCGCGGACGCGATGGCGCTCACTCAGCGGATGACCGTTGGCATGACGGCGACTAGCACCGTCGTTAGCGGACCGAAGGCGGGAGAAATGCTGCGCGAGATGCTGGCAGGGCGCTCTCTTATTTTCCGGCAGGCGCAGGCGGCTCCTGCTTATGGGCTTCCGAGTAGTCAAACCTACCGTGTCGGCCAATTTACCAACGAGGGGCTCAAGCCAATCCCTCTCGACGACTCATTCCGTCGGGGCCTCGCTGCCTGCGGCATTCCCACCGGCTGATCGAAATGCTCGTAGTTGGGTCGAATGGCCATTCCGCGAGCTCGCGCGAAGTGTGGATCACCCACGGCCGCGAGGAAGCGCTCAAGCATTGGTGCATGACGCACCAGATCAAGGCGCGCGAGCTTAACCTGGTCGGCTATGAGGATGAAGACGATTGATCCGCCGCCTTGCGGAACAGCGCGGCCGATCCAAGGAACAGCGCTGCGAAAACACCGGTTCCGATCAGCTCGCGCGAATGTGGAACGAATGGCTCGTCGGTCGGTCCCATCACTGCGATACCGAAGGCCATGCCTAGCGAAACGGCGGTGGCGACCATCGCCAACGTCATGCCGGGCGCGCGAAAGCGTCCGACGACCGAGCCTGCGATACCGACGAGAAGTGCGCCGAAGAACAGCAGGTTCGTGGGATTATTTTCGCTTCCGACAATTCCGACCGCGAGGTTCGTCCAGATGACTAGGAAAGTGCCGAGCAGCGCCAGGGCGGCCGCCGCACGATAAGCGCGGTTGGACGACGCCCAAACCGCGAGCTCGAATCCCCCGCCGATTACCCCCAACAGGACCCCCGCGAAGATGAAGTCACTGGCGGTCCAGTTGACCTCAGTGGTGAAACGCATCGCGATGAATGGCGCGGCCAACAGAGCGACCGCTCCGCCCCAGCCGATGATACGCCACGGGGTGCCGCTCCTTTGAATGGCATTGGTCATGATCTTGCCTCCGATGATGAATGCGGCTTGATATGCCTCGCCGCCGGTGAGCGGCATGAGCAACGGCTGAGGATTCCCTGAAAAGCGCACAAGCAAGCTACCGCTTCGACCGGTTCACCCTCGATTCGGTGGATCGGCGGTTGCGCCGCGACGGCGAGCCGGTGGAGCTAAGCTCGCGCTATTTCGATGCGCTGGCTCTGCTCGTCCGCCAGGCCGGCACGCTGGTCACCAAGGACGGCTTCCTCGATGAAGTGTGGCGCGGCATTCCGGTCACCGACGAAGCCCTGACACAATGCATAAAATCGCTGCGCCGCGCGCTTGGCGACGACGCGGCGCGGCCCCACTTCATCGAAACCGTGCCCAAGCATGGTTACCGGTTCATCGCCCCGGTCGAGACTTTGGCGGAAGTAGCAGCTCCGGCGCTGTCGACCCACCACTCCTGGCGCGACACGATGCTGCTCGCCGCTGCGGGCACCATCGGCGGAGGGGTCGCAGGCTTCTTCGGCGGCCTCGTCTATGGCTTCCTTGGCGCCTCGCAACCTTTCCAGCCGGGACTGGGCGCCGTATCCGTCCTGCTGGTGATTCTGTGCCTGACGATAGCCGTCGGACTGATCGGCGCGGCCGGCGTCAGCTTCGGCGTCGCGGCCGGGAGGATGGTCGCCGCGCGCGATTGGCGTTTCGCGACCGCCGGCGGCGCGCTCGGCGGGCTACTCGTGGGCGCGGTCGTCAAGCTGCTCGGGATCGACGCCTTCAACCTGCTGTTCGGCCGTTCCCCGGTGGGCATGACCGGCGCGCTGGAAGGCGCGTTGCTCGGCGCGGCGGTAGGCCTGGGCATCTGGACCGCATCGCGCATGCCCGGCCTCCGACGTAGCGCGGCGATCGCCGCGGGGCTGGGCGCGGTCGCGGGGATCGTCATTCCGTTGCTTGGTGGGCGGCTGATGGGCGGCAGCCTCGTACTTCTCGCCCGCACCTTTCCCGATTCGCGGCTGCGGCTCGATCAGGCGGGCGCGATGGTCGGCGAACACGGCTTCGGGCCGCTCAGCCAGATGATTTCGGGAGCGTTCGAGGGCGCGATCTTCAGCGCCGGCGTGGTCGCCGCGACCATCCTTGCCGAGCGGAGCCTAGGTACCGTTTCGCGGAGACCCGGACCGAGCTAAAACGGTCGCGCGCAAGTCCGTGAACCTTTCGGACGCGCGGAGACACCCATGGCAATGGGGAACGTTCCGAAGTGAATTGGCCCGGGATCGCAAGCCGCTCTCGGACCCCCGCAGGGCCGACGTCGGTCTCCGGCGATCGCGAGTTGCTAGCGCGCGTCGCGAACCGCGACCTGGAGGCATTCGAGCGGCTGTACCGGCGGTTCCGGCCGCGGCTGACGCGGTTCCTGACGACGCTTTTGCGCCGGCCCCAACTAATCGAAGAGGTGCTTGACGACACGATGATGGTGGTATGGCAAACGGCGGACCGGTTCAGGGGATCGAGCAAGGTCTCGACCTGGATCTTCGCGATCGCCTATCGCAAGGCGTGCAAGGCCAAGGTGCGCTGGCCCGAGCCGATCGAGGATCCGGAGCGCGACAGCCGCGTCAGTGACGAGCCGCCGCCCGACCATCAATTGCAGCACCAGCACCTCCATGATGCGCTGCTGCGCGCGATGGACCAGCTCTCGGCCGACCATCGCGCGGTGGTCGACCTCACCTATTTCCACGGCATGGGTTATCGCGAGATCGCCGAAATCGTCGACTGCCCGGTGGACACCGTGAAGACGCGGATGTTCCATGCGCGCCGGCGCCTTAGGCAGGCGATCCCGGGCCAGCTGGCGGATTGGCTTTAGACGTGGCCGATTCCACACTGTCGCAGCCCAGTCCGCACGACGATGCGGAAGAATTGCTCCCTTGGTATGCGACCGGCCAGCTCGACCCCGCCGACCGGCTGAAGGTCGAGCGCCATCTTTATTCATGCGCCTTGTGCCGGCGGCAATTGAAGGCCGAACGGCGGCTGGCCCAGCGGGTCCAGGCGATGTCGCCCCAGATCGATGCCGGCTGGGCGCGGCTGAAGGCGCGGCTTGAGTCACGGCGGACGCGATCCGCAATCCGACCGAGCTTCCTGTCCGACCTGCGCTCTCTGATGAGCCGGCCCGCGGTCGCGGCTGTGGCCGCGGCACAGCTAGCGTTCGTGATCCTCGCCGGGGGGTTGCTCGTCTCGCTCACGCGGCCTGATTACCATGCGCTGGGGTCGGCGCCGGAGCCGACGAGCGCCAATGCGATCGTGATGTTCCGCGCCGAAGCGACCGAGAAGGATATGCGCACGGCGCTGGAGTCCGCCGGCGCGTCGATCGTCGGCGGTCCGACCGCGGCTGACGCTTATTTGATTCATGTCGACACGCGCGGCCGGAGCGCCGCGCTGGTGAAGCTCAAGGCCGATGGCGTGGTAACGATGGCCGAGGCTATCGATGGGGCCGGCCCATGATCGTGCGGTCGTGGCGCCAGGCACTGCTCGCGCTGGCGGCGATTGCGCTCGGCCTGGTGCCGGCAAGCGCGGCCGAGCGCGCGACTGTTGCGCCCGACCGGCAGATCCTCGTGATGGTCAAGCATCCGCTCGACCATTTCCGGGCGAACGGGGGCTACGGCGGTGGCTATGGCGACGAGCTTGCGCGGAGCGCGCGCGAGCGCCTCGCGCGCCGGATCGCGCGGCGGCACGAACTGATTCTGGTCGACAATTGGGCGATGCCGATGATCGGGGTCGACTGCTTCGTGATGGTCGTCCCGAGTGGACGAGCGACGGCCGCGGCCATTGCGCAGGTCTCGCACGATGCCGATGTCGAGTGGGCCGAGCCGGTCGAGCTGTACAGTGCCCGCGGTGAGGCAGCGACGCATAACGACCCGCTCTACGCAGCCGAGCCAGCCGCTGCGCAATGGCGCCTTGCCGACCTCCATCGGATGGCGACCGGCCGCGGCACCCGCGTCGCGGTGGTCGATAGCGGGATCGATGCGCGGCACCCGGACTTGTCCGGCCAGGTCCTGGTCAACCGCAATTTCGTGGCCGGGCACCCGCTGGTCGCCGAGCAGCATGGCACTGCCGTCGCCGGCATCATCGCCGCGAAGGCCGACAATCGCCTCGGCATCGCGGGCATCGCGCCGGCCGCGCGCCTGCTCGGCCTTCGGGCGTGCTGGCAGGTCACGCGGCCCGGCCGGGTGTCGACCGTCTGCGATACGCTGAGCCTCGCCAAGGCGCTTTATTACGCGGTCGAGAGCCGGGCCGACGTGATCAACCTCAGCCTCGCCGGACCGGACGCCCGTTTGCTCCACGAGATCCTCAGGATCGCCTATGCGCGCGGCGCAACGGTGGTCGGCGCATTCGACGCCAGGCTGCCCGGCGGCGGGTTCCCGGCGACAGTCGCCGGCGTTATTGCCGTATCCGATGCGCCGGTGGCCGGTTCGAAGGATGTCTATGTCGCGCCCGGCCGCGACGTGCCGACCACGGAACCGGGAGGGCGATGGTTTCTCGTCAATGGCAGCTCGTTCGCCGCGGCCCATGTCAGCGGCCTCGTCGCGCTGACCCGCGAGCGACGTCGCTCGGCGCCGCTGATGTTGGTAGCGCAGCGCCGCGACGGCGGCTCGATCGACGCCTGCGCAACGCTGCTGCGGGTCGCGGGGCGCTGTGACTGCGCCTGTGCCTCGGGGAGCCTGTCGCGGGCGGGCTACCGCCGGCAATAAGACGCGCGCCGCGGGCATTCTTCTTGCCGCCGTCGTATGGGCCGGGTCGGCCTGCGCCGAGGTCGGCGCCGCGGTCTCGGGGTATAGCGATTACCGGTTCCGGGGCTATTCGCTGAGCGACGGCCGTCCGGTCGCGATCCTCGATGTTTCCTACGACCTGCCGACCGGTGTTTACGCCTCGGCATCGGGAAGCGTGGTCGCCAGCCGCGGCCATGGCATCCGGCCGCTGCGGCTGGCGCTCAACGGCGGCTATGCGACGACCGCCTGGCGCGGCGTGACCGCCGATGTTGGCGTGATCCATGCGCGCTACTCGCGCTATTCCGGATTGACCGCCGATCGCGCGTACACCGAAATCTACGCCGGCCTCGCGGCGAAGATGGCCGGCGCGCGCCTATCGCTGTCGCCCGACTATCTTGGCTCTGCACGGTGGACGCTCCGCGGGGAACTGAGCGGGCATGTCGATTTAAGCCGGACGGTCGGCGTGACCGGCGTCGCCGGCGCGCTGGTGCCGCTGGATGAACGGTACGCCAGGGCCTCGCGCGCGACCTGGGATGCACGCCTTGGCATTGCCAAGCGCGTCGGGCGCGTCTCGCTGCAGGCGGCGGCCACCGCACGCGGCAAGGGCGGCGACTTGTACGGCTCCTCCAGCCGCCGGCGCGCGGCGTTCATCGTGGGCATTTCCAGCGCGCTGTAGCGCCGCGATGAAATATCAGTGGACCGCTTCGACCCGCTCGACGCCGGACCTGGCAAGCTGATCGTCAATCTGCGCAATTAGCCGAT
>DATENV010000298.1:0-6524 GCA_035274805.1 Sphingomicrobium sp.
GGCTTCGTGCCGCTGATCGTCTCGCTGGTGTTGAGCTTGGCCGTGCTGGCGTTGCCGGCGTCGCCGCAGATGGACCCGGCACGCCTCTCCGCATTCGAGACGGTGATGGGCGGGACGCCGCGAATCTGGATCGGCGGCATCCTCGCCTACGGCATTTCGACCTTCCTCAACGTGACGATCTTCAGCCGGTTGAAGGCGCGCGAGGGGGCTGGCTTGCTGTGGCTTCGCGCCGGCATCGCCAGCGTGCTCAGCCAGATTGTCGACACGCTGATCTTCATCACCGTCGCCTTTTACGGCGTGTTCCCCATCGGCGAGCTTCTGCTCGGCCAGATGCTCGCCAAAGTGGTGTTGTCGGCCGTGTTGGTGCCACCGCTCGTCTATGCGTTCGTCGCGCTCGGGCGAGCGCTGGACCAGCGCGAATAGTGGCATTCGTGCAACGGTCAGTAGGATTCGTTAACGTCTGGCCGGCTGCCGTAACATCGGCGCCTTAATCGGCTAATAGCCGGATCGGGGTTTCCACTAGATTCGCATTGGTTGCGGGGGAGTTTTCCGTGAAGAAATTCGTGCTGCTGTGCACGACGGCAATGCTGCCGTCGGCTGTTTATGCCCAGTCCACTGGTACCATCGAGACCGAGAAGCGAGAGATCGTCATCACCGGCACTCGCGCTGCCGACGTCGGCGGCGTCCAAACGCCCGACCAGCCCAAGGCGAAGGTGGTCCTCACCCAGGAAGTGATCTCCCGTTCCAACCCGGGCCAAACGATCCTCGACACGATCAACCTGGTGCCGGGCGTCAGCTTCCAGAACAACGACGCCTACGGTTCTTCGGGCGGCACGCTCACGATCCGCGGCTTCTCCTCGGACCGGATCAGCCTCACCTTCGACGGCATCCAGCTCAACGACAGCGGCAACTACGCGATCTTCTCGAACCAGCAGCTCGACCCCGAGCTGATCGAGCAGGTCAACGTCAACCTGGGGTCGACCGACGTCGACTCGCCGACTGCCTCGGCGGTCGGCGGCACGGTCAACTACCGCACTATCAATCCGAGCACCGATTTCGGGGGCCGCTTTGCTGGCTCGGTCGGCGATTGGCACTTCTGGCGCGCGTTCGGCCTGATCAACACCGGCGAGATGGGCCCGTGGCGCACGCGCATGTACCTGGCCGTCTCACGGACAAAGAACAACGTCCCGTACAATGGCTACGGCAAGATCAGCAAAAAGCAGTTCAACGCCAAGGTCTATCAGCCGATCGGCTCGCTCGGCGACTTCGTCTCGGTCGCTGGCCACTATAACGAGAACCGCAACAACTTCTTCGGCTCGCTTCCGTTGCGAACAGATACGACGCAGAGCGCGACCAATTCGGGCGTGCGGCCAGTCGGCCCCAACAGCTCCAACCGCTATCCGACCAATCGCGAGGAGCGGTTCTACTCGATCAACTACCCGTGTCAGCTCGACACGCCCCAGGCCGGCGTCATCGACAGCACGGCCGCGCCGCCGCCCAACTCGGCGAGCTGCGGCACCGAGTTCGATCGCCGCTACAACCCGTCGAACACCGCCAACATGCGCGTCAATTCGCGCTTCACGCTGGCCGACGGCATCGTTCTGACGGTCGACCCGAGCTACCAATATGTGAAGGCGAATGGCGGCGGCACGGTTATCGGCCGCGAGGGCTTTCGCCGGATCAACGGCGTCAACTATCTCGGCTTCATCGGCGGCCAATATTATTTCGGCCGTGACCTCAACGGCGACGGCGACACGCTCGATACCTGCAACACGACCGGTGCGTCCTGCTCGAGCGCGAACTTCAACGGCGTCACGCTGCTCGCCCCGAGCCAGACCCATACCGAGCGATATGGCGTCATCGCGAACTTGCGCTGGGATTTCGCACCGCGGCAGTTGTTCCGCATCGGCTACACGCTTGACGACGCCCGCCATCGCCAGACGGGCCCGGTCGGGTTCGTCAACAGCGACGGCGAGCCCGCGGACGTCTTCCCGATCAACGATCCGATCTTCGACGGGAACGGCTTCAGGATGCAGAAGCGCGATCGCCTGTCGTTCGCGGTGCTTCACCAGCTCTCGGCCGAATATCGCGGGGGCTTCGGTCCGCTCAAGGTGAACGTCGGCGTTCGCGCGCCCTACTTCATCCGTAATCTGAACAACCATTGCTTCACGACGTCGGCGAGCGGCTTCCTGGACTGCTTCGGCGGCAATGAGCAGTTGGTCGCGGCCTATGCGGCAGCGAACCCGCAGGTCGTCAATCCGGTGACCGGCGCTGTGATCAGCGGCTTCTCCCCGCCGCAAAAGCGCCGCTTCACCTACAAGAAGCTGCTGCCGAACATCGGCGCGATCTACGACCTCACCAATCAGATCAGCGCCTTCGCCAGCTATTCGAAGGGCCTGTCGGTGCCAAGCACGGACAACCTCTACAACAGCTTCTTCTTCCCGAGGGATACCGAGCAGGCGCAGCCCAAGCCGGAATTGACCGACAGCTTCGACGGGGGCCTGCGCTACCGCACCGCCAAGATCCAGGCGCAGCTCTCGGCCTGGTACACCCACTTCGCCAATCGCCAGGCGCAGGCCTTCGACCCCGAGCTCAACGTATCGGTGTTCCGCAACCTCGGAACGGTGACCAAGTGGGGCATCGACGGGTCGGTGGCCTACGAGCCGATGAAGCAGTTGACGCTCTATGCGTTCGGTTCGTGGAACAAGAGCAAGATCAAGGACAACATCCAGGTCGGCCCGTTGCCGACCGGCGTGACTTGCGACACGGTCAGCCCGACCAGCCTCAGCGGCCTCCAGAACTGCGCGTTCACCGCCGGCAATCGCGAATCCGGTTCACCCAAGTACACCTACGGCGTCTCGGCGGTCGGCGACATCGGTCCGGTCCAGCTCGGCATCGAGGCCAAGCGCACCGGCCCGCGGTTTGTGTTCGACAACAACTTCCCGATGTTCAGGGGCCCGATCCTGACTCCGGAGCAGATCTTCCCCGCGCAGGCCCCCGCTTACTGGCTGGTCAACCTCGATGCGCGCGTGAAGCTGGCCGGTGTCGCGCCGGGGCTGGACAAGACCTACCTCCAGTTCAACCTCTACAACGCGTTCGACAAATTCTACGTCGGCGGCTTCGGCGGCGGTCTCAGCCAGACCCTGTCGGGCACGAATTACGGCAACCCGCCGTTCGTCCAGATCGGCGCGCCGCGGACGTTCTCGGCGACGCTGAACTTCGAGTTCTAAGCGAACTTCGAGAACTTCCTGAAGGCCGGGCGGGAGCGGTTCCGCCCGGCCCTCTCTTTTGCGGATGCGCGGTCGGCGCTATCGGCGAGCCATGCCGCTCTACAGCCTCGGCGACCTGACCCCGCAGCTCGGCGAGGGCGCCTGGGCGGCGCCGTCCGCCGACCTGATCGCCGACGTTCGGCTCGGACCACGCGCGAGCGTGTGGTTCGGCGCGGTCATCCGCGCCGACAACACGCCGATCATCATCGGCGAGGACAGCAACATCCAGGATGGCGCGATGTGCCACTCCGACGCCGGCTTCCCGCTGACCATCGGCGCGCGCGTGACGGTCGGCCATCACGCGATCCTCCACGGCTGCACCATCGCCGACGACTGCCTGATCGGGATGGGCGCACGGATCCTCAACGGCGCGGCGATCGAGCCCGAATGCATCGTCGGCGCCGGCGCGCTGATTACCGAGGGCAAGCATGTCGAGCGCGGCAGCCTGATCGTCGGCGCGCCGGGGCGGGTGGTCCGGCAACTGACCGACGAAGAGCGCGCGATGCTGCGGGCCTCGGCGGCGCATTATGCCGAGAAGGCGGCGCGCTACGCGACGGAGTTACGGTGCACTTGACGCGATGAGGTTTATTGTCTGCTTTTCACGCGTTCGTTCGCGTGAGATGCAAAATGGCGACTCATCATATTGGGACTGACGGCCTCAAGGACTGTTTTAGAGAGCCAATCCCCGAAATTTTCGAGGCTGCGCGTCTCTTGGACACGGCGGTGTCTGCGCATCTGGCAGGCGACCCGACCCGCGCCGATGAAGGAATCCGCGCGGCCGACATGCCGATAATCGGCGAATGGCTGGATTCTATCTGGTTGGGCAAGAATGAACCTTGGCGACCCGTCAGTCGGGTTTCGGGCCTGCCACCACTTCTGCCCAAAGCTGAGCGCTTCGTTCCTCGAGATGCAACGCGCGAGATGAAACGAGCTCTCGTCGCCCGCGACGGTCACCATTGCCGTCTATGCGGAATTCCTCTTGTTCGCGCTGACGTTCGCAAGGCGTTGGCTCGGTACTATCCTGAAGCAGCGAGGTGGAGTGGAATCAGGACCGACGAGCAGCACCGCGGCTTGCAGGTCATGTGGCTCCAATATGATCACATCGTTGTCCATTCACGTGGCGGTGAGACCACCATGGATAATTTAGTCGTAGCCTGCGCTGCTTGTAACTATGGCCGAGATCGGTTCATGCTGGCGGAAGTTGGAGTGCGCGATCCCCGAATTAACATTCGGCGACCATCCTGGAATGGATGGCGACAGTGGGACGGCCTGGAGCGCATCCTACCCGAAGCCGATCGTTTCACGTTCCGCGCGCAAAACTAGATTCAGCTTTCCCGAGGCGGGCGCCGGCAAACCAAATTCAGTAAACCCGCGCCTTGGGCTTGATGTATTTGACGTCGTTGGTCAGCGTGAACTCGTGCACCGGGCGGTAGTCGATCTTCACGGCGCCGCCCTTGCCGCCCCAGCCGTCGAACCAGGCGACGGTGTGCTTCATCCAGTTCTTGTCGTCGCGCTTGGGATAATCTTCCTGCATGTGCGCGCCGCGGCTTTCCTTGCGGTTGGCCGCGGAGTGCATGGTGACGACCGCCTGGCTCAGCAGATTGTCGAGCTCGAGCGTCTCGACCAGGTCGCTGTTCCAGATCAGGCTGCGGTCGGTGACATGGACGTCGGCCATGCGCCCATACACCTGGTCGATCTTCTCGACGCCCTCGGCGAGCGTGCGGTCGGTGCGGAAGACGGCGCAGTCCGCCTGCATCGCGCGCTGCATGTCGAGCCGGACCTCGGCGGTCGGGCTGCCGCCCTCGGCGTGGCGGAACTTGTCGAGCCGCGACAGCGCGAATTCCGCCGCGTCCTTCGGCAATTCGTCCTGGAGCGCGCCAGGCTTGACCACTTCCGCCAGACGCAAGCCCGCCGCGCGTCCGAACACGACGAGGTCGATCAGGCTGTTCGAGCCGAGGCGGTTGGCGCCGTGAACGCTGACGCACGCGGCTTCGCCGACGGCGAACAGGCCGGGGACGACCGCGTCCGGATCGCCGTCCTTCAGCGTGACCACCTCGCCGTGATAATTCGTCGGGATGCCGCCCATCGTATAATGAACCGTCGGCGCGACCGGGATCGGCTGGCGAGTCAAATCGACCCCGGCAAACGTCTTCGCGGTCTCGGTGATGCCGGGCAGCCGCTCGTGCAGGATGTTGGGGTCGATATGGTCGAGGTGAAGGAAGATATGGTCCTTGTGCTCGCCGACCCCGCGCCCCTCGCGGATCTCCATCGCCATCGAGCGTGACACCACGTCGCGGCTGGCAAGGTCCTTCGCGCTCGGCGCGTAGCGCTCCATGAAGCGCTCGCCGGTAGCGTTGGTGAGATAGCCGCCCTCGCCGCGCGCACCCTCGGTGATCAGCACTCCGGCGCCGTAGATTCCGGTCGGGTGGAACTGCACGAACTCCATGTCCTGGAGCGGCAGTCCGGCCCGCAGCACCATCGCATTGCCGTCGCCGGTGCAGGTGTGGGCCGAGGTCGCGGTGTAATAGACCTTGCCGTAGCCGCCGGTCGCCAGCACCACCGCCTGGGCGCGGAAGCGGTGGATCGAGCCATCGTCCAGGCACAAAGCGACGACGCCGCGGCAGGCGCCATTCTCCATGATCAGGTCGATCGCGAAATATTCGATGAAAAAGTCGGCGTCGTGCGCGAGGCTCTGCGAATAGAGCGTGTGCAACATCGCGTGGCCGGTGCGGTCGGCGGCGGCGCAGGTGCGCTGCGCGGGCGGTCCTTCGCCCATGTTCTGGGTCATTCCGCCGAACGCGCGCTGGTAGATGCGGCCGTCCGCCGTCCGGCTGAACGGCAGGCCCATATGCTCAAGCTCGATCACCGCCGCCGGCGCTTCGCGGCACAGATATTCGATGGCGTCCTGGTCGCCGAGCCAGTCCGACCCCTTGACCGTATCGTACATATGCCACTGCCAATGATCGGGGCCCATGTTGCCGAGCGCGGCGGCAATGCCGCCTTGCGCGGCGACCGTGTGGCTGCGGGTCGGGAACACCTTGGTGACGCAGGCGGTCTTCAGCCCGGCTTCGGCCGAGCCCATCGTCGCCCGCAAGCCGGCGCCGCCGGCGCCGACGACCACGACGTCATAGGCATGATCGATGATCTGGTAGGCGCCCGTCATCCGACCACGGCCCCGCCTGCTGCAAGCTTGACCAGGGCCATCGCGGCGATCGCCACGGCGACGGCGACGGCGAAATTCAGCAGCGTCAGAAG
>DATENV010000299.1:0-8269 GCA_035274805.1 Sphingomicrobium sp.
GCTTATTCGGGCGGCGCGGGCACCGCCGGCGGAGTGCAGATCCGGCGCCTCGATGCCGCGGGCGGAGTGACGGTCAAAAGCCCCTCCGAGACCGCGCGCGGCGACTTCGGCATCTACGATCTCGACCGCAAGCTGATCACGCTGATCGGCAACGTCCAGCTCAACCGCCAGCAAAACCAGGTCAACGGCGCGCGGCTGGTGATCGACCTGGAGTCCGGCCGTGCGGTGGTCGACGGCGGACCACCGGGCGTCAACCAGAGTGGCGGGCGCGTGACCGGCCATTTCACGGTGCCGCAACGCCCGCAGCGGAACTAGGGTGAACGAAACCGCGACCATCACGCGTCCGGCCGATCGTTCGGTCAATGGGGCGAGGCGGACCGATGACGGTCTCGAAGTCCGCTCGATCGCCAAATCGTACGACAAGCGCGCCGTGCTCCATGACGTCAGCCTCGACGTCCATCGCGGCGAGGTCGTCGGCCTGCTCGGCCCGAATGGCGCGGGCAAGACGACCTGCTTTTACTCGGTCATGGGCCTGGTGAAGCCGGACAGCGGTCTGATCTTTCTCGACGGCAATGACATCACCGAGCTGCCGATGTACCGCCGCGCGATCCTCGGCCTCGGTTATCTGCCGCAGGAAACGTCGATCTTTCGGGGTATGACGGTCGAAGAGAATATCGTCGCCGTGCTCGAGGCGGCCGAGCCGGACAAGAGCGCGCGGCACGGCCGGCTCGAGCAACTGCTCGGTGAGTTCGGCCTCACTGCGCTGCGCGATTCGCCGGCGATGGCCTTGTCGGGCGGCGAACGGCGGCGCTGCGAGATTGCCCGGGCGCTCGCCGCGGACCCGTCGATCATGCTGCTCGACGAGCCGTTCGCGGGCATCGACCCGATCTCGATCGCCGATATCCGCGAGCTGGTGCGCGAGCTGAAAAGCCGCGAGATCGGCGTCCTGATCACCGACCACAACGTCCGCGAGACGCTCGACATCGTCGACCGCGCCTGCATCATCTATGACGGCCAGGTCCTGTTTGCTGGCACTCCCGAAGCGTTGGTCGCCGACCAGGAGGTCCGGCGCCTCTACCTCGGCGAGAGCTTCGCGCTGTAGCGGTCAGAGCGATGGGCTTGGGGCCCTCCTTAAGCATCCGCCAGTCGCAGCAGCTGGTCCTGACGCCCCAGCTTCGGCAGGCGATCCAGCTGCTCCAGCTCAGCAACCTCGAGCTCGATGCCTATCTCGCCGAAGAGCTGTCGAAGAACCCGCTGCTCGAGTCCCGCTCGGACGAGGGAGATGAGCCACCGGGCGGCGACTTTACCGGCGAGGAGGCCGACAGCGACGATGCGCCCGACGATCCCGGTGCCGACGATCTCATTGCCGGCCAGGCCGACGACGATCGTCCGCTCGACGTCGACTGGCAGTCGGAGGCGCTGGAGACCGACAGTTTCACCGACGTCGTGACGTCAGGGGCCGGCGAGGAGGCGTTCGATTTCGACCGCGTCGAATATGCGGCCGCATCGCTGTCCGAATATCTGCAAGACCAGCTCCACGGCCAGTCCGGCGACCTCGGTGACCTCTCGCGGATCATCGCCGAGACGGTCGACGAGACCGGCTACCTCACGGTGCCACTCGACCAGATTGCGGAACTTACCGGCGCGCCGCTGCGGCTGGTCGAGCAGGCGCTGGCGCTGGTCCAGTGCCTCGACCCGCCCGGCGTTGGCGCCCGCTCGCTTGCCGAATGCCTCGCGCTGCAGGCCAAGGCCGCTGACCGCTACGATCCCGCGATGGCGCGGCTGATCGACAATCTCGATTTGCTGTCGAAGGGGCGGATGGGCGACCTCAAGCGGATCTGCGGGGTCGATGACGAGGACCTCGCCGACATGGTACGCGAGCTGCGGGCGTACGATCCCAAGCCGGGCTGCCGCTTCTCGGGCAATGCGGCGGATGAAGTGACGCCCGACGTGTTCGTCCGGCGGACCCGCGCCGGCTTCGCGGTGGAGCTCAACCAGGCGACGCTGCCGCGACTGCTGGTCAACCGCCGCTATTACCAGGAGCTCAAGTCCGGCCCGCAGGACAAGCAATCGCGGGCCTGGCTCAGCGAATGCCTGGCCAGCGCCAACTGGCTGGTGAAGGCGCTCGACCAGCGCGCGCGGACCATCGTCAAGGTCGTCAGCGAGATCGTCAAGCGCCAGCAGGGCTTCTTCGAACGCGGCGTATCGGCGATGAAACCGATGACCTTGCGCGAGGTCGCCGACGTGATCGGCATGCACGAATCGACGGTCAGCCGAGTCACCTCGAACAAATATCTGCTGTGCGACCGCGGCCTGTTCGAGCTCAAATATTTCTTCGGATCGGGGGTCGCCTCGGCTGAAGGCGACGGTGCAGCGGCCGAGGCGGTCAAGGCCGGGATCAAGGAACTGATCGACGCCGAGATCGACATCCTCAGCGACGATGCGATTGCCGGCCTCCTCAAGCAGCGCGGCTTTGACGTCGCCCGCCGAACCGTCGTCAAATATCGCGAGGCGATGGGGATCGGCTCGTCGATCCAGCGGCGGCGGCTGCGGAAGATCGCCGGCTAGGCGCTGAGCCGCGCCCAGATCGGCAGATGGTCCGATGCCCGCCGCGCGGCGGCGCTCATGTGCACGCCCGCCGCCTCGATATTGAGGTCCTTGTGGACGATGATCCGGTCGAGCGCTGCGACCGGATGGCGAGCGTGGAAGCTGGGACCGGTCGGCGCCAGGTGGAACTCGGGCTCGAGGTCATTGAGGCATCCGGCCACCGTGCGCCACTCGTTGGTATCGCCCATCAGCACGGTCGGCATTTTCTGCGGGCGTTCGGCGATGGCGTCCATGATCGCGCGCATCTGGCGCTTGCGCCACAGCCCGGAGAGGTCGAGGTGCATGCCGACCACGCGCAGCGGCTTGTCGTGGATCAGCAGCTCGGCGATCACCGCGCCGCGCGGCTCGAGCGTCGGCAGCTCGAGCGCGGCACAATCGATCACGCCGATGTGGCGCTTCACCAGGATCGCATTGCCATGCCAGCCGATGTTGCGCGTATTCACCTTGAGCAGCCGGTCGGCGTGCTTGCGTGCCTTGTCGAACACCCGCCTGTGGCGAACGCCTAGGTGCACCGGCTTGTAGATGCCGTGGCTGTCGATCAGCTCATGCGGGACCGCCGAGCCGCGGCCGCCGAAGCGCTTGTCGGCCTCCTGCAGCGCAATGATGTCGGCGTCGATCTCGCGCAGCACCTCGAGCACGCGCCTGGGATCGCGGCGGCGGTCGAGCCCGATCGCCTTGCGCATGTTGTAGCTTGCGAGGGTGATGGTCGCGCCATTGCTCACGCGAGCGCCAACATCAGCCATGCCGCTAGGGTTCCTAGACGTCGAGGTTGGCGACGCTCAGCGCGTTGTCCTGGATGAACTCGCGCCGCGGTTCGACGACGTCGCCCATCAGCCGCGTGAAAATCTCGTCAGCGACGTCAGCCTGCGCAACTTCGACGCGCAGCAGCGAGCGGTTGGCGGGATCGAGCGTCGTTTCCCACAGCTGCTCGGCGTTCATTTCGCCGAGGCCCTTGTAGCGCTGGATGCTGAGGCCCTTGCGCCCGGCGGCGAGCACGGCATCGAGCAGCTCCGAGGGGCGCGTGATCGACACGGGCTTGCCCTTGGTGTCCTGCTCCGACGGTTGCTCCTCGGCCTCGACTCCTTCGATCGCCTCGGGCTTCTGGTCCTCGGTGAGGGCGCCCTTCTTGAGCGTCCGCAACGTCGACGGGTTGACGTAGGCCGCAGCCTGTTCCTTCGCCAGCGTGTCGAGCTTGCGCGCCTCGGCCGACACCAGGAAGCTCGGCTCGATGATGTGCGCGTCGGTGACCCCGCGCCACAGCCGCTTGAGCAAATAGCCGCCCTCTGCGGCGACCTCGCCCGACCAGCTTGCCTCGAGATCGCCGGCGCCGAGCCACTCGGCGACCTTGGCGACCGCCTTGGCCTTGGCGTCCCTGTCCAGACTGGGCCGAAGCGCCCCGTTGATCGCCAGCGCCTCGATCAACGCCGGGTCGTACTTGCGCGGCGCGTAGCGCATCAACGTGCGCATCCGGCGCGCGTGGTCGACCAGCGTCTTGAGGTCCTTGCCCGAGCGCTGCCCGTCCGAAGTATCGAGAATCAGTCCGTCGAGGCCCGCCTCCTCGAGATAATCGTCGAGCGCCGCATCGTCCTTGAGATAGACCTCGGAGCGGCCCCGGCTGACCTTGTAGAGCGGCGGCTGGGCGATGAAGAGGTGGCCATGCTCGATCAGCTCGGGCATTTGCCGGTAGAAGAAGGTCAGCAACAACGTGCGGATGTGTGCTCCGTCGACGTCGGCGTCGGTCATGATCACGATCTTGTGATAGCGTAGCTTCTCGAGGTTGAACTCCTCGCGGCCGATGCCCGTGCCGAGCGCCTGGATCATGGTGCCGATCTCGCGGCTCGACAGCATCCGGTCGAACCGCGCGCGCTCGACGTTGAGAAGCTTGCCCCGCAGCGGTAGGATCGCCTGATTGTGACGGTTGCGGCCCTGCTTGGCCGAGCCGCCGGCGCTGTCGCCCTCCACCAGGAACAGCTCGCTGAGGGCAGGGTCGCGCTCCTGGCAGTCGGCGAGCTTGCCGGGCAGCGAGGCGATGTCCATCACCCCCTTGCGCCGGGTCAGCTCGCGCGCCTTGCGCGCCGCTTCGCGCGCCGCGGCGGCATCGATCACCTTCTGGATGATCGAGCGCGCGTTGGCCGGATTCTCCTCGAGCCACTCGGCCATCTTGTCGCCCATCAGGCTTTCGAGCGGCTGGCGAACTTCGGAGCTGACGAGCTTGTCCTTGGTCTGCGAACTAAACTTGGGGTCGGGCAGCTTCACGGAGACGATCGCGGTCAGCCCCTCGCGCATGTCATCACCGGTGAGGGTTACCTTCTCCTTCTTCAGCATCCCCGATTTTTCGGCGTAATTGTTGATCGTCCGCGTCAGCGCCGCGCGGAACGCGGCCAAGTGCGTGCCGCCGTCGCGCTGGGGGATGTTGTTGGTGAACGGCAGGACGTTTTCGTAATAACTGTCGTTCCACTCGAGCGCGACTTCGATGCCGACGCCGTCGCGGACCGCTGAGATCGCGATCGGTTCCGGGAAGAGCGGCGTCTTGGCGCGGTCGAGATATTTGACGAACGCCGCGATCCCGCCCTCATAGTAGAGCTCGTGCTCGACCCGCTCCTCGTGGCGCGCATCGGCGAGGATCATGCGAACGCCCGAATTGAGAAAGGCGAGCTCGCGATAGCGGTGCTCGAGCCGCTCGAAATCGAACTCGGTGATCTTGAAAGTGTCAGGGCTCGGCAGGAACGTGACCCGAGTGCCCTTCTTGCCCTCGGGCGCGGGGCCGACGACCTTGAGCGGCGCCTCGGCATCGCCATGGCGGAAGCGCATGAAATGCTCCTCGCCATCGCGCCAGATCGTCAGGTCGAGCCATTCGGAAAGGGCATTGACCACGCTGACGCCGACGCCGTGGAGGCCGCCCGACACCTTGTAGGCATTGTCGTCCGAGGTGTTCTCGAACTTTCCGCCGGCGTGAAGCTGGGTCATGATGACCTCGGCCGCCGAGATGCCTTCACCCTCGTGGATGCCGGTCGGAATGCCGCGGCCGTTATCCTCGACGGTGACCGACCCGTCGGGGTTGAGTTGGATCAGGATCCGGTCGCAATGGCCGGCCAGCGCCTCGTCGATGGCATTGTCGGAAACCTCGAACACCATGTGGTGGAGGCCCGAACCGTCGTCGGTATCGCCGATGTACATGCCGGGGCGCTTGCGCACCGCATCGAGGCCCTTCAGGACCTTGATGCTGTCGGCGCCATATTCATTCTGATTGGGGTCGGTTGCCATAGTCCAGATATAGAGATTTCGCCCGCGATGTCACGCGCGCGGGCGTGTGCGTGCGGGCGCGCACGCGCGAGCGACAGCATGCGACCCTTTGCCGCTGGCTCTTGTATTAAATAACTTGCAGGCGGTTTTTACTTAGCGATAAGTTAACAACGCTGGCCGAATCGCCGAAGCTTCGCGCCAGGTGAACAGGAGGCGACAATGCGGAAACTCATCATTCTGTGTGGGCTCATCGCAATCGGAGGGGCAAGCACTGCGAACGCGATCTCCTTGTCGCACCTATTCCATCCCCACCACTGTCATCACGACCCACATCATTGCCGCTAGCGTATAAGGTTGACCGCCTTGACCGGTTCAACAGCGTGAAAGGTCGAGGGGAACCGGCAACCGGCGGGCTAGCCTAAGCTCGACGCTGCGCGGAAGAGAGAGAGTGCGTGTGTCGAGCGGCGCTCAGCCTTGTGCGCGTCGCTGACCGTTCGGACCGCGTCGTCCCCTGAACTTGCGCCTCGTCGGGCCCCCGTCAGGTCGGTGGGCCGCATGGCCGTCCGCGCGGTGCGGATGACGCTGCTGGCGCTCGTTGCGCTCCTGCCGCTGGTGCCCCTGGTGACGGCGGTCGGCCTTGGTCGACGGCCGTGACGGACGCTCCACCGGCGCGGGCTTGAGCCGTTTGAACGCCTCGGCCGCGGCAGCGAAGTCAGTCGGCAGCGGCGCAACGGCGATCCGCTGCCGCGTCGTCCGTTCGATGTCGCGCAGGTTGGAGCGCTCCTCGGGGCTACAGAAAGCAATGGCAATGCCGTCAGCGCCGGCGCGCGCGGTGCGGCCGATGCGATGGACATATTGCTCGGGAACGTCGGGCAGGTCGTAGTTCACGACGTGACTGACGCCGGGGATATCGATCCCGCGCGCGGCAATGTCCGTCGCGATAAGCACCTTGGCCTCACCCGACTTGAACGCGGCGAGCGCGCGCTCGCGCTGCCCCTGGCTCTTGTTGCCGTGGATCGCGCCGGCGGCAATGCCCGCCGCCTCGAGCAGGCGCACGATCTTGTCCGCGCCATGCTTGGTGCGGCTGAACACCAGCGCGCGCTCGACGGGCTCGCGCTTGAGGAGCATCGCCAGCAGGGCGGTCTTCTCGGCCTGGTTGACCATCGTCACGCTCTGCTCGATCCGGTCGACCGTCGTTGCAGTCGGCGTCACCGAGACCTCGGCCGGGTTGGTCAGGTAGCGGTCGGCAAGCTCCTTGATCGCTCTCGGCATGGTTGCCGAGAAAAACAGCGTCTGCCGTTTGGGCGGGACCAGGGCGACGATGCGCTTCAGCGCATGGATGAAGCCGAGGTCGAGCATCTGGTCCGCCTCATCCAGGACCAATATCTCGAGCTCACGCAGGCTGAGCGCGCGCTGGTCGATGAGGTCGAGCAGCCGCCCCGGCGTCGCGACGAGCACGTCGAGCCCGCGGGCCACGGTGCGCACGCTCTTGCCGTTCGGCACGCCGCCGAAGATGACTCCGACCGACAGGCGCATGAACCGCCCGTAGGCCTCAGCCATCGTCGCGATTTGCGATGCCAGCTCGCGGGTCGGGGCAAGCACCAGCATCCGGATTTGGCCCGGTTTGGGGATGTTGCGATCGGCGGCCAAGCGGTCGAGCGACGGCAGCATGAATGCCGCGGTCTTGCCCGTGCCCGTCTGGGCAATGCCGAGCAGATCGCGGCCCGTGAGGACCGTCGGAATCGACTGGCGCTGGATCGGCGTCGCCTGCGAATAATTTTTCGCGGCGAGCGCGTCGAGCAGGGGCTTCGACAGCCCCAGGGAAATGAAAGACATGTTTGTAAAATTCCAAAAATCTGCGCTCCCGCCACGCTCTTGGGCGCGGTCGGCAACGCGGGGTCAAAGAGCGCCCCGCGTGACTTGGAGAGCAAGGTGATCGAGGCGCGGGCCCGGCCATAAGGGCCGGTCACGCCGCTTGAGAAAGCGCCTCGTGCTGCAGTGCAATATAGTGCAAAGGTGAAGAAAGTCCACCTTTGTTACGCCAGCGTAATCCGGCCCGGCTCGACTTGGAAGCGTGACGCTTCACCAATTCCACCGAACAACGCCGCTTCGGTCGCAGTCATCCAGACCTGGCCGCGGCCTTCGAGCCGCGCGAACAACGCCACGCGGCGCTTGGGGTCGAGGTGCGCCGCGACCTCGTCGAGCAGCAGGATCGGCGGCTCGCCGCGGCGCTCCGCGACCAGCTCGGCATGAGCGAGAACGAGCCCGAGCAGCAGCGCCTTCTGCTCGCCGGTCGAGGATTGGGCAGCGGGCATTCGCTTGGTGCGGTGAAGTACCGCCAAGTCCTGGCGGTGCGGCCCCTCGATTGCGCGGCCGGCGGCGGCGTCGCGCGCGCGATTGGCCCTGAGCGTCGCAGCGA
>DATENV010000300.1:0-4083 GCA_035274805.1 Sphingomicrobium sp.
GAAGGAAGGCGCGGGAGCGCTCGCCGCGTGGATGATCCTGACTGGCAACCGCGACGCGCTCAACCCGATCCTCGATTCGATCCGCGGCCTGGTTGCGCAGCTCGCCGTCGGTCACGAGGCGCACCATGTCGCCGAAAGCACCTTGTCGCTGGTGCTGGGCGCGCTTGGCCACTCGCTGCTCGGACCGCCGATCGCGGAAGCGCTCGATCTACCGCGCGATGCGGCGCGCGAACTTGCGGCGCAGCGACTTCGCCACCGCTTCCAGGCTGAACAGCAAAGTGGCTGAGCGGGAATTCCGGTGAGCGGCACTTAGGCTTTAGCAGCGCGTTGGATGCCGACGATGCGCAAGTTATTCTCAATTATCGCGTCAAGAACCGCGATCTGGATGGGGCAACCGGGTGCATTCATCGGCGCGTCGCTGGCCTGCATCATCTGGGCCGTATCGGGGCCCATTTTCCATTACTCCGATACCTGGCAATTGGTCATCAACACCGCGACGACGGTCCTAACCTTCCTCGCGGTTTTCCTGATCCAGAACAGCCAGAACCGTGACGGGGCCGCGATTCAGGCCAAGCTCGACGAGTTGCTGCGCGCGATGGAGACGGCGCGCTCGCAATTCATTGGCATCGAACATTTGAGCGATACGCAGATCGAATTGATACGCACCGCGCTGGAGCGCCAAGCGAAGCAGGAAGAGTCGCCCAAGCAGGGGACCGCCGACGACACCGTCGACCGCTTGCTGGACCGTTTCTGATCAGCTCGGCTGCCGGCGGCCGCTTTGCTGAAGCTTGCGGTCCGCCTCGTCGATTGCGCGCAGCAATTCGTTGAATGAAGGCGCTTCCTCCACCGGCCAGGCCCGATCGAATGTTGGTCCAAGCAGGCTAAGGTCCTGCTTGGTCAGCAGGCCCACGGCCACAATGCGCTGTTGCATGAAGGCTCCGTCACCTGTGCGCGTTATGAACGCGGCCAAGCGGTTGAAGTGCCTAGCGTTTCGCAGGGGTATCGGTCAGCCGTCTTGAACCGCGCGCCAAATGGACCGAAATGCGACGCCGCAGCTCGGAGCCGCTCGTAAGATGCCGACGACCATTCCCGAATGGCAGCACCTGGCGGTCTACGCCTTGGTCGCCGCGGTGCTTATCATGCTGCTGCAGCGAATTCCGGTTGTCGGCCGGGTGATCCGCTTCACCTTCTCGCTGGGGCTGCTGGCATTCCTGATCTTCATCCTGCTCCAGCAAGCGCCTTATCAGCCGGAGCTCGCCCGTTTCACCGCCAAGCTCGGCCTCGACGACCAGAAGGTGTCCGGAAAGGAGCTGCGGGTCAAAATGTCCTCGGACGGCCATTTCTGGGTGGTTGCAACGATCAACGGCGTCAAACGGCGGATGCTGATCGACAGCGGGGCGACGGTGACCGCCCTATCCGAAGGCACGGCCCGGGCGGCGGACATCGATGCCGGCAGCGGCCTCGCGCCGGTGGTCCTGCGCACTGCCAACGGTTCCACTCCGGCGCGGACCGGCAGCATCGACGAGCTGCGCGTCGGGAACATCGTCGCGCGCAACCTCAAGATTGTCACCGCTCCGGGCCTCGGCGGACTCGACGTGCTCGGCATGAACTTCCTGTCGAAGCTCCAATCGTGGCGCGTCGAGGGGCAGACGTTGGTGCTGGTCCCACACCATCCGCAAAGCACTGCTTCCTGAAGGGAGACGACATGCGTCTCAACTATGCGATCAAGTTCGTCAGTGACATGGACGCGGCGGTTGCCTTCTATCGCGACACGCTGGGGCTTGCGCCGACCTTCGAGTCGCCGTTCTGGAGCGAGTTCGACACCGGCGAGACCAAGCTCGCGCTGCACCCGGCATCGGAGGAAAATCCGGCGGGCAGCGTCCAGCTCGGCCTGGGCACCGAAGACCTCGACAATTTCTATGCCACCGGCCAGGCCCAGGGGCTGGTATTTACCAGCCCGCCGACCGACATGCACGGGACGCGCATCGCGCGGTTTCGCGACGTGGATGGCGCCGAGATTTCGGTGAGCGGCAAGTAGGTTTCCCTGCGGCCGCGCATCGCCTAACTGCTGCGCCGCAATGCATTTCCTCGACCAGGCCAAGATTTTCGTCCGTTCCGGCGCTGGCGGTCCTGGCGCGGTCAGCTTCCGGCGCGAGAAGTTCGTCGAGTTCGGCGGACCCGATGGCGGCGACGGCGGCAAGGGCGGCGACATCGTGTTCGAGACCGTGGCCGGCCTCAATACGCTGATCGATTTCCGTTACACGCAGCATTTCCGGGCGCCGCGCGGCAAGGGCGGCGCGGGCTCGAACCGCACCGGCGCGGGCGGCGACGACCTCGTCATCAAAGTGCCGGTCGGAACGCAAATCCTCGCCGATGACGAGGAGCGTTCGCTGCTCGCCGACCTTACCAGGGTCGGCCAGCGCGTCATATTCCTCAAGGGCGGCATGGGCGGCCGCGGCAACGCCAGCTACAAGACCTCGACCAACCGTGCGCCCCGCCAGCATCAGACGGGCGAGGACGGCGAGGAAATGTGGGTCTGGCTGCGGCTCAAGCTGCTCGCCGACGTCGGGCTCGTCGGCCTTCCCAACGCCGGCAAGTCGACGTTCCTGAACTCGGTCAGCAACGCGTCGGCCAAGGTCGGCGATTACCCCTTCACGACGCTTCGCCCACAGCTCGGCGTCGTCCGTCATAAGGGCCGCGAGTTCGTGATTGCCGACATTCCGGGGCTGATCGAGGGCGCCGCGGAGGGCGCGGGGGTCGGCGACCGGTTCCTCGGGCATGTCGAGCGCACCCGCCTGCTCCTGCACCTGGTCGACGGCTCGGGCGAAAACCCGCTCAATGCATGGCGCGTCGTCCGCGGCGAGCTCGACTCGTACGGCGCGGGCCTGGCCGACAAGCCGGAGGTCATCGCGCTGACCAAGGCTGATCTGCTCGACGCCAGGAAAAGCTCCAAGATCGTCAAGGCGCTGGAGACGGAGAGCGGTTCAAAAGTCTTCCCCATCTCCGCGCCGCTCGAGGAGGGCATGGCGCCGCTGCTCGACGCGACGATCCAGCGGCTCGGCGAGGCCGCCGAAGAGACGTTCGAGACGGCCGACGAGAGGAACTGGTCGCCGTTATGAGGCTGGCGATCACCGGCGGCACCGGCTTCGTCGGATCGCATTTGATCGATGTTGCCCTCGCCGCCGGCCATGAGATCAAGGCCCTCACCCGGCGCGAGCAGCCCGACCGCGACGGGGTCGACTGGGTGGTCGGCGATCTCGGCACGCGCGACGCGCTCGAGTGGCTGGTCGACGATGCCGACGCGATCATCCACGTCGCCGGCACGATCACCGCGTCCAGTGCCGCCGGCTTCGAGAAGGGCAATGTCGCCGGCACCCTGGCGATGCTGGCGGCCGCGACCGCGGGCGGGCTGCGGCGCTTCGTCCATGTCTCGTCGCTCGCCGCGCGCGAGCCGAAGCTGTCGCATTACGGCGGCTCGAAGGCTCGCGCCGAGGAACTGGTCCACAGCTCCGGGCTCGACTGGGCGATCGTCCGCCCGCCAGCCGTTTACGGGCCCGGCGACAAGGAGACGCTCGAGCTGTTCCGCATGGCCAAGCTCGGGCTGATGTTGATGCCGCCCAAGGGGCGCGTGTCCGTCATTCATGCCGACGACCTTGCGAACCTGCTGCTCGCGCTCGCGGGTCCCGACGCCCCCTCGAACGTCCTGATCGAGCCCGACGACGGCAAGCCGGGCGGTTGGACGCACCGCGAATTCGCGCGTGCCCTCGCCGGAGCCGTCGGAACCAGAGCGGCCGTCGTTTCCTCGCCGGGCATCCTGCTCCGCCTGGCGGCCCGCGCCGACCAAATGCTGCGCGGCGAAAAAGCCAAGCTGACCGCCGATCGCGCCGCTTATTTCTCCCATCGCAACTGGGTCGTCGAGCCCAAGCGCGCTGCGCCGCCGCAGCTGTGGCGGCCGCGGATCCCGACCGAACAAGGCCTGGCCGATACGGCTGTGTGGTACCGCGCCCAGGGCTGGCTCTAAACCGCCGCAATCGCGCCGCACTTGCGTTGCTTAAGCCATGTCCCAGCACTAACGAGCCCGCC
>DATENV010000301.1:0-5630 GCA_035274805.1 Sphingomicrobium sp.
CGGCAGGTCGATGATCAGATATTCGGGGTCGAAGCCCGCCAGCTCGTCGTTCTCCGGGCGGACGAGCAGCGTGCGGATGAAGAGGTTGTGCCACGCAAGCTCGTTGACCACGCGGACGCGGACCCGGTGCTCGGGCTGCGAGCCGCCGTAGAGGTCGGCAACGTAGAGCTGATCCTTGTCGCCCAGCGCGAGCAGGAAGTCGTCATGGAGCCGGTCGAACGCGGCTGGGTCCATCGGCTTGTTGCTCTTGCCCCACCAGACCGCGCTGTCGGTCACGGAATCGCGGACGATGAACTTGTCGTTGGCGCTGCGACCGGTGTGACGGCCGGTGCGGACGACCAGCGGCCCGTCCTTGGCCAGGAGGCCTTCGCCGCGACGGACCGCATGCTCGACCAGCGGCGCCGTCTGCAGGTTCCAGAAGATTTCGGCAGACGTCGCGATACCCTGCGCGTCAAGTCCGCGGTGCGGCACCCGGTCACTCACTCGTCAAATTCCCCTGTCCAAATGTTCAAAACGGCGGCGACCGGTCGGGCCTGCCGCCGCATGCATGTGCGTAAGACCGCCTATAACCCCGAAAAAGTTGCGCGGTCAAAGGCGCTTCCGCCGCCTTGTCTCACACCGGCACGCTGGCTATCCCCCTCGGCGTCAACCCGTCGGGGGCCGAAAAAAGCCGGATGAGCCAAGTGATCGCCCTCGTCGATGACGACCGGAACATCCTGACTTCGGTCTCGATCGCGCTCCAGCAGGAAGGCTTCGTGACCCGCGTTTATTCGGACGCGATGACCGCGCTCAAGGCGATCGGCGACAACCCGCCGGACCTTGGGGTGTTCGATATCAAGATGCCGGGCATGGACGGCATGGAGCTGCTCCGGCGCGTCCGCGAATTCAGCTCGGTGCCGGTGATCTTCCTGACATCGAAGGACGACGAGCTCGACGAGGCGCTCGGCCTGGCAATGGGCGCCGACGATTATATCGCCAAGCCCTTCTCGCAGCGGCTGCTGATCGCGCGCATTCGGGCCATCCTGCGGCGGCAGGAGCTCGAGCGCGGCGAGGCGGCCGCGACCAGCGGCGAGGAGGAGCCGCCGCGGATCGAGCGCGGCCGGCTGGTGATGGACCCGGCGCGCCACAAGGTCCTGTGGGACGGGCGCGAGGTCAGCCTGACGGTGACCGAGTTCCTGATCCTCGAAGCGCTCGCGCAGCGCCCGGGCGTGGTCAAATCGCGCAACCAATTGCTCGATGTCGCCTATAATGACGATGTATATGTCGACGACCGCACCATCGATAGCCACATCAAGCGGATCCGGCGCAAGTTCCGGACCCGCGATCCGGAATTCGATTCAATCGAGACCCTCTATGGCGTCGGATACCGATTCGACGAGCAATGAGGATCCCGATCTTCGGCTGAGTTGGTCGGGACGGTGGTCGCTCGCCCATCGGATCCTTGCGCTCAACCTCATCACCGTCTTGCTGGTCGCGCTGAGCACGCTGTACCTCGACGTGTTCCGCAATCGCCTCAGCAAGGAGCGCGCTCGCCAGGTCCGCATCGAGGCCCGAACCACCGCCTCGGCCTTGGCCCACGTGCCGCCGAAAGAATGGCCCGCACTGCTCGGATCGATCTCCAGGACGGGCGAGAACCGCCTCCGGCTCTATGGCCCGGACGGAGAATTGCTGATCGACAGCTGGAAGGAGACGGGTCCGACCTATGAGCTCAAGGACCCGAACAGCCAGAAATGGACCAAGGACATCGCCCGGGCGCTGGACCGCGGGTTCAACGCGATCGTAGGCGCCGAGCCGCTCGAAGACTTTGTCGAGCCACGGGTGGATCGCGTCCAGGCCTGGCCCGAAGCTGCCGAAGCCAAAGCGACCGGCAAGGTCGTCAGCAAGGTCCGCAACGCCCCCGATTTGACCCCGGTGATCTCGGCCGCCGTTCGGGTCGGAACGACCATGCTGGTCGCGACCGAAAACGATCGCGCCTTCACCCGCACCGTCCGGAACCAGCGCGGCAATATCCTCGCCGCGATGACGTTCCTCGTCGGCCTGTCGGTCCTCCTGTCGCTGTTCCTTGCCCGCACCATTGTCCGTCCGCTGCGCAGGCTGGCGCTCGCCGCGCATCGCGTCCGGCTCGGCCGGTCGCGCGAAGTCAACGTGCCGCGGCTGCCCTCCCGCAGCGACGAGATCGGCCTCCTCGCGCGGGCGGTGTCCGACATGAGCCAGTCACTGAGGCACCGGATCGACAATATCGAGGCGTTCGCGGCGGACGTCACCCACGAGCTCAAGAACCCGCTCGCCTCGCTGCGCTCGGCGGTCGACGGCCTCGACCGGGTCGACGATCCGGCCTTGCGCGAAAAGCTCAAGGCGATCGTTCGCGAGGACGTCGCCCGGCTCGACCGGTTGATCAGCGACATCAGCGAAGCCGCGCGCACCGACGCCGAGCTTGCGCGGGCGACATTCGACCGCGTCGACCTCGGCAGCCTGATCCAGCAACTGGTTAGCAGCTGGGAAACGCGGCGCGAGACCGGAGACGCCCGGCTCGCCTTCGCCCGGCCGCGAAAGAACTCAGCGGTGGTGATGGGCAAGCCCGATCGCCTCGCCCGGGCGATCAACGCGATCATCGACAACGCCGTCAGCTTCTCGCCGCCCGGCGGGCTGGTCGAGATCGCCGTCGCCCGGGTCGGCGACCAGGTCAGGATCCGTATCGACGACGAAGGCCCGGGCGTGCCGCACGAGGCGCGTGAGGCGATTTTTAACCGCTTCCACTCAGTAAGGCCCGAAGGCGAGAATTTCGGCCGCCATTCCGGCCTCGGCCTTGCCATCGCCCAGGCAATCGTGAATGGCCATGACGGGGAGATTGACGTGCAGGACCGCGACGACGCACCTTCTGGTGCGCGTTTCACCATCCGGCTACCGGCGGCAGACCGCGAATGAACCGGATCAACCCTAATCCCGGCCCGCGCATCAGCGCCGAGACCATCCACGGAAGCACCGTCGCCAAGGGCGGCCGGGCGGTGCTGATCACCGGCCCGTCCGGCTCAGGCAAATCCGACCTTGCCCTTCGGCTGCTCGACCGTGGCTTCACGCTGGTCAGCGATGACCGCACGGTCGTGAAGCGCGAGGGCGACCGGCTGATCGCCTCGGCACCGCCGACGATCGCCGGCAAGCTCGAGATCCGCGGGCTCGGCATCATCGACATGAAGCGCATCGACCATGCGCCGGTCGCGCTGCTGGTCGAGCTGACCAGCGATATCCAGCGCCTTCCCGATGACAGCCGCGAACGGCCGATCCTTGGCGTCAGGGTCCCGTTGGTGACGATCGACGCCCTCCCCGCTTCGGCGCCGTCGAAGGTCGATATCGCGCTCGATCGCATGGGCCTGAAATTCCAGTGAATCCGGAGCAGCGGCCGCCGCGCCTGCTGCTCGTCACCGGCATGTCGGGGGCGGGTAAGTCGACCGTCCTCGACGCGCTCGAGGACATGGGCTGGGACGTCGTCGACAACCTGCCAGCCGACCTGATCGAGCAATTCGTCCACGGCGGCGGGCAGTGCCGCACCGCCAATGTCGCGGTCGGCATGGACGTCCGCAGCCGCGGTTTCGAGCCGGAGGCCCTGCACGAGCTGATCCATTCGATCCGCGGCGTCGAGCCGGAAATCCTCTACCTCGATTGCGGCGAAAGCGAGCTCATCCGCCGTTACGACGAGACTCGCCGCCTTCACCCGCTGGCGCCCGACCGCCCCGCCGAGGACGGGATCGCCCGCGAGCGGCGCGCCACCTTCCCGCTGCGCACCGCCGCCGACAGCATCCTCGACACTACCGATCTTTCGCCGACCGAGCTGCGCGACGAGCTCCGGCTGCGCTACGGCAGCAACGCCGACCAGCCGGTGCTGACCATCGCGTCCTTTGCCTTCGCGCGCGGCATTTCGCGCACCGGCGACCTGGTGTTCGACATGCGGTTCCTGCCTAACCCGCACTGGGTCGACGAGCTTCGCCCGCTGACCGGCAACGACCCGCCGGTGCGTTCCTATCTGGCACAGGAACCGGCCTGGGGCGAGGCGATGGACCGCATCGAATCGCTTCTCATCGACTGGATTCCCCGCTACTGGGCCGCGGGCAAAAGTTACGTAACCGTCGCGTTTGGATGTACAGGAGGGCGGCACCGGTCGGTCGCCGCGGCAGTCGAAATGGCGGAACGGTTACGTCGTGCCGGATTTGCACCCAATATCCGTCACCGTGATCTCGCCTCTCCGCCGAGGGACACGATCGAACGGCAGCCAGGGCGCGCTCCGGAGAGCGAGGACGAGTTGAGTCGATGATTGGACTAGTGCTGGTGACTCATGGCCGCCTCGCGGCCGAGTTCGTCACCGCGATGGAGCATGTGGTTGGCCCCCAGGAAGCGATCGAGGCGATCTGCATCGGGCCCGACGACGACATGGAACGCCGCCGCAAGGACATCGCCAAGGGGATCGCCAAGGTCGACCAGGGCCAGGGCGTCATCATCCTCACTGACCTGTTCGGCGGGACTCCGTCGAACCTGGCGATCAGCCTGATGAAGAGCGAGAATATCGAGGTGATCGCGGGCGTGAACCTGCCGATGCTGATCCGCCTCGACGGCGCCCGCAAGGTGATGCCGGTCCACGCCGCTGTCGCCGCCGCGCGCGAAGCGGGCCGCAAATATATCTCCGTCGCCAGCGAGATCCTCGGGGAAGCAGCCGCTTGACGGCGGTCAGCCGGGAAGTTCGGATTTCGAACAAACGCGGGCTCCATGCGCGGGCAAGCGCGAAGTTCGTCAATCTCGCCAGTGAGATCCCCGCCGACATCGAGGTCGAGAAGGACGGCAACCGCGTCTGCGGCACCTCGATCATGGGCCTGATGATGCTCGGCGCGGCGATGGGCGACGCGATCGTGATCCATGTCGAGGGCGACGGCGCCGACGAGGCGCTCGAGCGGCTGGTCGCGCTCGTCGAGGAGCGGTTCGGGGAAGAGTGATGCCCCGCCAGGTCTCCGCCTTTTCCAATTCCACCGTCAAGCTGCTGCGCTCGTTGCGCGACAAGAAGGCACGCCGCGCCGAAGGGCTGTTCCTGGCCGAGGGCCTGCGGATCCTGACCGAGGCCCGCGACAGCGGCTGCCTGCCGGAGATCGTCGCCTTCTCGGCCGAAGGCGCGGGGCACCCGCTCGCGGCCGAAATCATCGCCGCGACCGAGGCGGCGGGCGGCGACGCGATCGAGACGACGCCCGACATCCTCACCAAGATGAGCGGCAAGGACAATCCGCAGATGCTGCTCGGCGCCTACCGGCAGCCGGATACCGATCTCGCCCGGATCGATCGCGCGAGGGCGCCGCTGTGGATCGTCGCCCAGGCGCTGCGCGACCCGGGCAACATCGGCACGATCCTGCGCACCGGCGACGCCGCCGGCGCCGGCGGGCTGATCCTGCTCGACGACAGCGCCGACCCCTTCTCGGTCGAGGCGGTGCGCGCGTCGATGGGCGCGCTGTTCACGCAAGCCATCGCGATCGCGCGCTGGCCCGAATTCGTCGAATGGCTGCGCCGCGACGAAGGCCACCTTGCCGGCACCAGCCTCAAGGCGAGCCAGGACTATCTCGCGGCCGAATACCAGCGGCCGTGCTTCCTGCTGATCG
>DATENV010000302.1:0-6070 GCA_035274805.1 Sphingomicrobium sp.
CGACGAGCAGATCAAGCAGCTCGCCAGCCAGAGCAAGCGCTGGGAAGATGCGCCCAAGAAGCACGCCGCCGCCAATGGCGACCTGGTGGTCATCGACTTCGAAGGCGAGGTCGAGGGCACTCCGTTCGAAGGCGGCAAGGGCGAGGATATGTCGGTCGAGCTCGGCTCCGGGCGGCTGATCCCGGGGTTCGAGGAGCAACTGGTCGGCTCCAGGGCTGGCGAAAGCCGCAAGGTCGAGGTGACCTTCCCCGACGATTATCAGGCGGAGAAACTGAAGGGCAAGGCGGCGACCTTCGCTGTCACCGTGAAAGCGGTGAAGACCGGCGGCGAGAACAAGGTCGACGAGGATTTCGCCAAGTCGCTGGGCCTCAACGACCTCGAGCAATTGAAGGGCCTGATCCGCGGCCAGCTGGAGCAGGAGCTCAATGGCCTGACGCGGACCCACATGAAGCGCCAGTTGCTCGACCAGCTTGCCGCGCGCCACGACTTCCCGGTGCCGCAATCGATGGTCGAGGCCGAGTATCAGAACATCATCGGCCAGCTTCGCCATGAAGCGAGCCATGAAGCGGACGAAAAGGCGGCGCTGGCGGAGATCGAAGCCGACGCCGACGAATATCGCAAGATCGCCGAGCGCCGGGTCCGGCTCGGCCTGCTGCTGTCCGAAATCGGCTCGGCCAACGGCGTCGACGTGACCGAGCAGGAGATGCAGCGCCTGGTGATGCAGGCGGCCTCGCAATATCAGGGCAAGGACCGCGAGGCCTTCGTCCGCTACATCCAGCAGGAGCCGATGGCCGCCGCCCAGCTTCGCGCGCCGCTGTACGAGGACAAGGTCGTCGACTTTCTGTTCGCGCGCGCCAAGATCACCGACCGCAAGGCGACGCGCGCCGAGCTCGAGGCCGACCTCGAGTCCGAAGAGGGCCACGTCCACGGTCCCGGCTGCGGCCACGATCATGCGCCCGCCGCGAAGCCTGTCCCGAGCAAGGCCGAGGGGGCCAAGGCGAAGAAGGCACCCGCCAAGGACAAGAGCGCGCCAAAGGACAAGAGCGACGAAAAGCTCGTCGCCGAGGCGCCCGCCAAGGGACCGGTCGAGAAGGCCTCGGCCAAGCCAAAGCCGGCCAAGCCGGTCAAGGATGGCGCGGGACGCAAGGCGCCCGAGGCCAAGGCCGAAGCCAAGCCTGAAGCGAAGCCGGCGGCGAAAAAGGCTCCGGCGAAGAAGCCCGCCAGGAAGGGCTGACCTCGATCGCGATCGAGCTCGTCCGCGACGATTTTGATCGGGCGCTCGAACTATTGTGCGCCGCCGGCTTCCGGCTCGACGTGATCTATCCAGCCGACGATCCGCACACGGCGCTGCTCGGCGGTGATGCCGGCAGCCTGCGGCTGACCAGGCCTGGCGCGTCTCCGTTGCCGACCGATTTGCCCGAATTCCTGCCCGAGTTCGTGCTGACCAAGGCCGGTGCGACAGCGGCGCTGGGCCGCGCCGGCATGCGCTACCGCGACCTGATCCCCGGCCGTCTCGGCGGGCGCTACATCGCCTCGCACATCACGATCCCCGACGGCGGGCCGGTCGCCGATTGGGTGCACTATCATCGCGTCGTGCTGCAGATGATCCATGTCCGGCGCGGCTGGGTCCGCGTCGTTTACGAAAGTCAGGGCGGGCCGTTCGTGATGAAGGAAGGCGACCTCGTCCTGCAGCCGCCCGGGATCCGGCACCGAGTGTTGGCAAGCTCGGCGGGCCTAGAGGTGATCGAGATCAGCGCGCCGGCACTCCACCCGACGCTCGCCGACCATCAGCTTGCGCTTCCCAACGGCGTCGATGGCGATCAGCTGTTCGGCGGCCAGCATTTCCTGCGTCATGTCGCGGCGGATACGCCGTGGACGCCGTTCAATGGGGCGGAGGCGCAGGAGACGGGCATGCCGCGGGCGACCGGCGGCCTCGCCGATGTCCGGACCGTGCGCGCCGGCGACGCGCCGGACATCGCCTTCCCGGCCCACGATGGCGAGCTCGTGTTCGGCTCCGTGCTCGAAGGGTCGGCGCGGCTCGACTATCGCGACGGCTTCGACGTGCAGCCGGCCGACGCCTTCGTCATCCAGCCAGGCGAGCGGTGGGGGCTCGACCGGATGAGCGGCGATTTCCGGCTGCTCCACGTCGTCACCGGGCGGCTCGACGCCGCCGCCTGATGGCCTCTATAGCGAATGCGTCTGCCGAGGGGGTTCGCTTGAACAGCGTTGCGTCGCCGAAAATCGCCGTGCTGCTGCCCTGCTACAATGAGGAAGCCGCGATCGGCGACACCGTCGCCGGCTTCCGCGCGGCGCTCCCCGGCGCGACCATCTACGTCTATGACAACAACAGCCGCGACCGGACACGCGATGTCGCCGCCGAGGCCGGCGCGGTGGTCCGCAGCGAACGGCAACAGGGCAAGGGCCATGTCGTGCGCCGGATGTTCGCCGACATCGACGCCGACATTTACGTGATGGCCGACGGCGACCTCACCTATGATCCCAAGGCGGCGCCGGCGATGGTCGACCTGCTCCTTGCCGAGCAGCTCGACATGGTCGTCGGCACGCGCAAGCACGAAGGAAAGGACGCATATCGGGGCGGTCATTTGCTCGGCAACCGCCTGTTCACCGGTCTGCTCGCCGGGTTGTTCGGGCGCAGCTTCAGCGACATCTTTTCGGGCTACCGCGTCTTTTCCCGGCGCTTCGTGAAAAGCTTCCCGGTGCTGAGCTCCGGGTTCGAGATCGAGACCGAGATGAGCGTCCACGCGCTCGAGCTGCGAATGCCGGTCGGCGAGGTCGAAACCGTTTATGCGGCGCGGCCCGAGGGGTCGCAATCGAAGCTATCGACCTGGTCCGACGGCCGGCGGATCCTGTCGACGATCGTCACCTTGTATCGGATCGAGCGGCCGGTCCTGTTCTACGGGAGCATCGGGGCGCTGCTCGTGGCGCTCGCGGTGGTGCTCGCGGTGCCGCTGGTGATCACCTACATTCACACCGGCCTGGTACCCCGCGTCCCGACCGCGATCCTGGTCACCGGCATGACCATCGTCGCCGTGCTGTGCTTCTTCGCCGGCCTGATCCTCGACACCGTGACGCGCGGCCGCCGCGAGGTTCGGCGGCTATATTATCTTTCGTTAGAGGCCCCGCGGTAACTGTCATCCAAAAGCCTCAGGTGCCGACAATTGTGTCGGTCACGTAACACACCGCTTCCGCCGATTCCTTACCTAGGTTAGCCTTGGCCCACTGTGAACGACGTCCGCATTACGCTGGCGCCAGACAGGGGGGATTTATGAAGCGGTTCGATACGGTTCTTCGTGCGGGTGTGGCACTCGCAGCGCTGTCGGTTGGTGCCGGGGCAGGGGCCCAGGGAACGATCGACGCGGCCCAGGCCGTGCCGGTCACGACGGTCACCAGCGAGGACATCGTCATCACCGGATCGCGCATCCGCCGCAATCCGCTCGATCTCGCCGCGCCGACCGTGTTCATCGACAAGTCGGACATGGAAAAGACCGGCCTGAACTCGGTCAACGACGTGCTGCAGCGGCTGCCCAGCGCCGCCGGCGGCATCAACGGCCGCTTCAACAACTCGGGCAACCTCGGCAACCCGCCCAACGGCGCGGGCGTCGGGGCGGGCGCGGCCGAGATCGACTTGCGCTACCTCGGCTCGGTCCGGACCCTGGTCCTCGTCGACGGCCTGCGCTTCCTCAACGGCGCCTCGGCGAGCGGCGTGCCCGGTTCGGTCGACCTCAACGCCATCCCCGAAAGCATGATCGAGCGCGTCGAGGTCCTGCAGGACGGCGCCTCGACCATTTACGGCTCCGACGCCATCGCGGGCGTGGTCAACATCATCACCAAATCGCGCCAGAAGGGCTTCGCCGCCTCTGCGCAGGTTGGCTCCTACCTCGACCATGACGACGGCTGGACGCAGAACTACCAGCTGAGCTGGGGCAACAGCACCAGCGGTCCGACCCAGATCGTCGTCGGCGGCAATTACGTCAAAGCGAACGGCGTGCTGGCCAGGGACCGCGCGATCTCGGCATTCCCCGGACCCTACCAGACGGTGTGCGACGCGAGCTGCTCGAGCTTCCCGCTGACCACCCGCTTCCATTTCACCGCGCCGTTCCCGGGTTTCGTTGACCCGCCGCTCCTGACCCTCGCCAATCCGACTACTACGCGGCCCACTTATCCCACTGATTTTCGCCCGTTCGTGACCGCCGACCGGTTCAATTTCAATCCCTTCAACTACATCGAGATTCCGCTGAAGCGGTACGGCCTGTTCGCCAATGTCGTCCAGGAATTCGGCAGCGACACGCACCTGCGGATCAAGGCCCTCTGGAACCGTCGTGAATCGGTGAACCAGGCGGCCCCGATCCCGCTTGGCGTCGGGCCGGACGTCGGCAACGGCAACCTGCTCGATACGCTCACCATTTCGGGCACCAACCCGTTCAACCCGTTCGCGCGCGATCTCGTGCCGAACGTCGATTATTTCGACATCCGGCGCCGCGTCATCGAGGCCGGCCCGCGCCACTTCGAGCAGACGGTCAAGTCCTATTACGGCACCGCGACGCTCGACGGGCACCTGTTCGGCGAGTGGTACTGGGACGTCAACGGCATCTGGGGCCAGAACAAGGCCAAGCAGGTCATGCAAGGCAACATCAATGCCCAGCGTGTCGCGCAGGCGCTGGGCCCGGTCGCGGCGTGCGCCGCGATCTCAGGCTGTGTACCGCTCGACATTTTCGGCACGGCGGGCGCGATCACGCCGCAGATGCTGGCGTTCATCGGGTTCGAACAGCGCGATTCCAGCGAACAGAAGATGTGGGGCGGCTCCGCCAATGTCTCCGGCAAGTGGTTCGATGTCGGCGCGGGCCCGCTGGGCATCGCGGCCGGCGCCGAATATCGCCGCCTCAAGGGCCGCTTCGATCCCGATCCGATCGTCCAGGCGGGCTTCAGCTCCGACATCCCGGCGCAGGCATCACGCGGCGGCTACAAGGTCGCCGAGGTCTATGCCGAGTTCAACGCACCGTTCATCGAGCATCGGCCCGGTGCCGAGCTGCTCGAGCTCAACGGCTCGGGCCGCTATTCACATTACAAGACGGATTCGGGACGCACCTTCTCGCACAGCGTCTTCAAGACCGATTTGAGCTGGAAGCCGGTCAACGCGATCCGCATACGCGGGTCGTACGCCGAAGGCTTCCGAGCTCCGACCATCGGTGAGCTCGAAGGCGGGCCGTCGCGGTTCGATTCGCAGATCGACGACCCGTGCTCGACCGCCAGCACCCAGGCGCGGCGCTTCAATAACGATGCGGCCGTCCGTGCCAACTGCATCTCACAGGGCGTGCCCGCGACAGGCTCGTCGACGGGCCCGAACGACCAGCTTTCGGTGATCACCGGCGGCAACGAGGACCTGACGCCCGAGACCTCGACCAGCTACATCTTCGGCGTCGTCGTCAACCCGATCCGCGGGTTCACGGCGGAGATGAACTGGTACAACATCAAGGTGAAGGGCGCGATCCAGGGGGGCAATCCGACGCTCACCCTTTATCGCTGCGTCTACGACAACGATCCGGTCTCTTGTGCCGGCGTGACTCGTAACCCCGGCACCGGCAACGTCACGCAGATCAGCGGCATCCTGCAGAATATCGCCTCGATCCGGACCAACGGCATCGACCTCAACCTTGCGTACCGTACCCGGCTGGCGAACATGGGCGACATCGGGCTGACCTGGAACAACACCTTCCTGCACAAGTTCGACGTGTCGACGCCGACCGCGACCGGCAATGCGGTCGAACAACGTGCCGGCATCGAGACCGGCAGCCCGACGCAGGCGTTTCCGAAGTGGAAGTCGATTGGCGTGGCCGACTGGAACGGCTTCGGGTTCGGCGCCACCCTGACCGGCCGCTACATTTCGAGCATCACCGAGGTGAACAACAACAACACCAAGATGAAGGCGGTGTTCTACACCGACGCGCAATTGCGCTGGAGGCCGAGCTTCAACCTCCCTCTCGTCAATGACGTGGAGCTGGCGGTCGGCGTCAACAACCTGTTCAACATCAAGACCCCGGGTTGCTTCAGC
>DATENV010000303.1:0-6272 GCA_035274805.1 Sphingomicrobium sp.
TCGCGGTGGCCGGCTTCACGATCGCTGGAACGCCCGCCAGCAGTGTCGGTGCCAGCTTCTCCAGCATCCCCCATACTGGAAAGTTGAAGGCGTTGATGTGCACCGCCGCGCCCTGCAGCGGCGTGTAGATGTGCTGGCCGACGAACGTACCCTGCTTCGAGAGGCCTTCGAGTTGTCCGTCGAGCAGCACATGCGCGTCGGGGAGTTCGCGGCGGCCCTTCGACGAGAAAGAGAAGAGGGTGCCGGCGCCACCCTCGATGTCGATCCAGCCGTCCTTGCGCGTGGCGCCGGTCAAATAGCTGAGCTCGTACAGCTCTTCCTTGCGGGCCATGATCGCGAGGCCGAGGGCTTTGATCATTCGCGCGCGCTCGTGGAACGTCAGCTTGCGCAACGCGGGCCCGCCGACCTCGCGGGCGTGGGTCAGCATCGCGCCGAAATCGAGTCCGCCCGAACCGGTCGTCGCCACGGGCGCGCCGTCGATCGCGCTCGGGATTTCCACCGCGCCGTCGCCCGCAACCCAGCGATCGCGCTCGTAATTCAGAAGTTGGGGAGTTTTCATGGCTTCATTCCGTGAGGGCAGGCGGGCTTAAAGTCACTAAAGTCACGTGGTGAGGCGCCATTTTTTGCGACCTTAAGCGTGATCGGCCGCCAATAGGGTTTCGCCCGAGGCAAGGCCACCGCCATCGAGCCAAGCGTGGCAGATGAATTCCTACATTGGAAGGCTCGCTGCACCTGCCTACAGAGGCAGCCGAGCGTGAGGGGAAGGCAATGATTCCACCGGTACGGCCGATCGCGATCGAGGAGATCGAGCAGGCGCGCGAGCGGATTGCCGGCACCGTCCTGCGCACCCCGCTGGTGAAACTGGACCTCGGCAACGGCGCGCCGGACATCCGCCTCAAGCTCGAGAATTTGCAGCCCACCAACGCCTACAAGATCCGCGGCGCGTCCAATTCCGTAGCGAACCTGTCCAGCGGAGCGCGGGCCAAGGGCGTTTGGACGATCAGCGCCGGCAATGCCGGGCAGGGCGTCGCTTATGCTGCCCGCCAGTTCGGCATTCCGTGCACCGTGGTCGCGATCGAGACGGCGCCGCAGACCAAGCTGGACCGGATGCGCGCGCTCGGAGCAACGATCTTGCCCGTTTCCTACGACCGTGCCTGGGTCGCCGCGGAGACTCACGAATTCCCCGGCCTCGACAGCACCTTCGTCCATCCGTTCGACAATCACGACTTCATCGCCGGGCACGGGACGATGGGGCTCGAAATCCTCGAGGACTGCCCGGACGTTCGCACCGTCATTTGCGCGATCGGCGGCGGCGGGCTGATCACCGGCGTCGGCAGCGCAATCAAGGCGCGCAAGCCCGAGGCGAAGGTGCTCGGCGCCGAGCCGGAAACCGCCGCGCCTTATGCGCTCTCGCTCAGGGAGGGCGGACCGCGCAAGTATGACGACTGGCAGGCTTCGTTCGTCGACGGCGCGGGCGGCAAGAGCGTCACCGAGCGGATGTGGGAGCGGATGCGGCCGGTGACCGACGGGACGATCACCGTGACGCTCGACCAGACGCGCGAGGCGATGCGGCTGATCGCCGAGAAATCGCGGACAATCGCCGAAGGAGCAGGGGCGCTGGCGCTTGCCGCCGCGCTAACCGGCAAGGCCGGCGACGGGCCTATCGTCTGCGTGGTTTCGGGCGGCAATATCGACCTCGACAAGTTCGCCGAGGTCGTCGCCGGCTAGCTGAAGTCAGATCTTCTAGTCGACCGGCTTATTGAGGCCGTTCCAGAATGTTATCGGGCCGCCGGCGATCGTCGGAATGTGGACGCTCTGCTGACCGAGCAGCACAGCGCCGGCGATGCCAAACAGGAACCACAGACAGATGGCACCGAGGATGTACGGCTTCATCGCTACCTCCCAGGCTCGAATCCAGCGTCGGGGGTACACGCGAAACTCTTTACAACCAGTGTCACCACCGGTCGGAAGGTTGGAGCGGGACTGACCCCTCGTGACTGGCGCGGCCGGGGCCGTTAAGCCGCCCGACCATGGACTTCGCCGAATTCCTCGCGCCGATGCCGGTCGAATCCTTCATTGCCGGCCATTTCGGCAAGCGGCCCGCGCAGATCCGCGGCGAGTCCCCGCGCTCCGGCCTGCTGACCATGGCACGGCTAGAGGAGCTGTTGTCGGTCCGGCCCCACTGGACCGAGGACAATCTCAAGCTGATCCTCAACAGCCGGCCGATCCTCGGCGAACATTTCCTCGAGGATGGACAGCCTGGCCGCGCCGCTCGCCGCGCAGATCCGGCGAAGATCGAGCTGTTCCTGCGCATGGGCGCGAGCCTGGTCGGCGATCACATCGAGGACATCGATCACAACGTTCGCGACGCGGCGGCCATGCTCTCCGAGCAGTTCGCCGGGACCGCGGGCGCCAACGTCTATTGCTCGTTCAAGGGCATTCGCGCGTTCAACAGCCATTGCGACCTGCACGAAGTGTTCGCCGTCCAGCTCGAAGGCGAGAAGGTCTGGCAAATCTACGAGAATCGCGCCGATTCGCCGGTCGAGACGATCCAGGGACCGAACGCCCAGGCAATCATCGACCAGGCCAAGGGCCGGGTGATGATGACCGTCCATATGCAGCCGGGCGACCTGCTGTACATCCCGCGCGGCTATTTCCACGATGCGCTGGCCGACACGGCCGCCTCGCTTCACCTGACCTTCGGCATCGCGCCCCTCGACGGGCGCTACATCTTCAAGCTGCTCGAGCAAATGGCCACGCGGGATGCCAGGTTCCGCGCCTATCTGCCCGACGGGCGTTCCGATCCGGCTTTGCTCCGGTCACACCTTGCCGCCCTGGCCGACGAACTTGGCGCGCTGGTGCGATCGCCGCTGTTCGAAACCGAGCTTACCAATCGCCAGCGGGCGCTGGTGATGCGTGCGGAAGGCGTCGACCTCCAGAAGCGCGAAAAGCTCGATCATTATGCGGCGACGGGCACGGGCGCCCACGTCGAGCGGCGCCCCGACGGCGCGATCCTCCGCCACCCGCGCGGCGAAGAGCCGCTCGGGCCGCTGGGCGAGCCGGTCGAATGGGTGCTCGGGCAGCAGGCCTTTTCGGGGCAACAGCTCAGGGCCCGTTTCCAATGGCTTACAGCCGGGGAGGGGCGCCGCATTATCGAGCTTGTGACTCGATTGGGCCTGTTCACCCCGTACGAGCCGCAGGTCTGAAAGCTACGGTTCAGATTCGCGCGATAGATTAGCAGGCCTCAGATCATTGCAACCTTGGAGGACCGCCTGATGCGTAAAGCTCTTGCGACAACCCTCGCCGGTCTGGGCGCCGTCATGCTCACGGGTGCCGCAGCCGCCGCGAGCCAAAAATCTCATACGCTCACAGTGCCGTTGCCTGACGGATCGTCGGTCAGGGTCGATTACGTTGGCGATGTCGCGCCCAAGGTGACCGTCAACCCCGCGCCAATCGGCACATTTGGCATTTTCGACCGCGGCGCATTCGACATGCAGCGCCAGATCGACGCGATGATGCGCGAAATTCAGGCCATGACCAGGCGACCCATCGCCGCTGTCCCCGGCGTGAATGTTGCCGGTTACGGCGATGCGCCTGCCGGAAGCACCAGCGTCACCGTCGTTTCGACCAGCAATGGCGGCGTGACCTGCACGCGCACCACCGAGGTGACTTCGCAAGGCCCCGGCAAGCCGCCGAAGGTCCTCTCCAACCTCAGCGGGAATTGCGCCGGCAGTTCCGCCGCGCCGGCGAAACCGGTTACCTAGCGCAGCTAAAGCATCCTGAGGTCGAAGCGGCGGGTCGTCGGGTGGCTGCTCGACAGCCCGCCGTCGACCGTCAGCACCGTGCCGTTGACGTAGCTCGACTGGTCCGAGGCGAGGAATAGTGCCGCGCGGGCGATTTCGTCCGGCTCGCCGCCGCGCTTCAGGGGGTTGAGCTCGCCGATCCGGCCCTCCTGGCCGCGCTCGCGCGCCATGTCGTACATCGGCTGGGTCATGCCGGTTTCGATCAGGCCGGGCGCGACCGCGTTGAGGCGCACGCCGGAGCCGGCAAGCTGCTGCGCGGCGGTCTGGACGAGGTTGATCACGCCGGCCTTCGAGGCCGAATAGGCGGCGCCGCCCGCGCCCGAGCGAAGCCCGGCGACGCTTGCGGTGCAGATGATCGACCCGCCCCCTTGGCGGGCAATGATGGGCGCGGCATATTTGATCGCCAGGAACGGGCCGATCAGGTTGACCCGCAGGATCTCGCCCCAGTCGGCGGCGGTCTGCTCGGCAATCGTCGCCCAGCCGCCCGACACGCCGGCGTTGGCGAACATGATGTCGAGCCGGCCATGCGTCTCGGCCGTTCCTTCGACCAGCCGCCGAACCTCGTCCTCGTTGCCGGCATCCACGCGCGCGTCGGCGCCTTCGCCGACATCCGCGCCGACCACGGTCGCGCCTTCGCTCCGGAACAGCTCGACCGTCGCCTTGCCGATGCCCGAGGCGGCGCCGGTGACGACCGCGACTTTCCCAGACAATCTCCCCATCGGCGGCCTCATAGCCAACTGACATGGTTGCTGATAGGCGGCGCCGATGGATTTCAGCCTTGGCAGTGCCGAAACCGAGTGGCGCGACCGGGTGCGCGATTTCATGGAGCGCGAGGTGCGGCCGCGCACCGCCGACTATGACGCGCAGCAGCGCGAGGGCGAGCGCTGGAAGGTGCTGCCGGTCGTCGAGGAGCTGAAGGACAAAGCCCGCGCCGAGGGGCTGTGGAACCTGTTCATGCCGCCCTCGCATGGCGCAACGCCGGTCGACGACAGCTTCCAGTTCGACGGGCCCGGGCTCAGCAACCTCCACTATGCCTTTTGCGCCGAGGAGATGGGCCGCATCATGTGGTCCTCGGAAGTGTTCAACTGCTCGGCGCCCGACACCGGCAACATGGAGGTCATCAACCGCTACGGCACGCGCGAGCAGAAGGACGAGTGGCTGAAGCCGCTGATGGACGGCGCGATCCGCTCGGCGTTCCTGATGACCGAGCCGGACGTCGCCTCGTCGGACGCGACCAACATCAAGTGCCGGATCGAGATGCGCGGCAACGAATATGTCGTGAACGGCCGCAAATGGTGGTCGAGCGGCGCCGGCGACCCGCGCTGCAAGGTCGCGATCCTGATGGGCAAGACCGACCCGTCGGCCGACACCCACAAGCAGCAGTCGATGATCCTCGTGCCGCTCGACGCGCCGGGGGTGACGGTCAAGCGCCACCTCCCGGTGTTCGGCTACGACGACGCGCCGCACGGCCATATGGAGATCGAGCTCGACGACGTGCGCGTGCCCCCGTCGAACATGCTGCTTGGCGAGGGGCGGGGCTTCGAGATCGCGCAGGGACGGCTCGGGCCCGGGCGAATCCACCATTGCATGCGGACCATCGGCGCGGCGGAGGAAGCGCTCGACGCGATGGTCAAGCGGCTGATGTCGCGTACCGCGTTCGGCAAGACGATCGCCGAGCAGGGCGTTTGGGAAGAGCGCATCGCCAACGCCCGCATCGACATCGAGATGACCCGGCTGCTGTGCCTCAAGGCGGCCGACATGATGGACCGGGCGGGCAACAAGGCGGCGCAGGGCGAGATCGCGATGATCAAGGTCGCGGCGCCGATCATGGCGCTGAAGATCATCGACGATGCGATCCAGGCGTTCGGCGCGGCCGGCGTCTCCGAGGATGCGGGGCTCGCGCGCGCCTATGCGTCGATCCGCACGCTGCGCCTCGCCGATGGGCCCGACGAGGTTCACCGCCGCGCCATCGCCCGCCTGGAATTCAAAAAGCATCGATGAGCGAGCAGGCGATCGACGAAGCTGCGCTCGGGTCATGGCTCGAGGCGAACGTCGAGGGCTTTGCCGGTCCGTTCAGCCTGACCAAGTTCCCGTCGGGTCAGTCCAACCCGACCTACCGGATCAGCGCCGCCTCGGGCGACTATGTGCTTCGCCGCAAGCCGTTCGGACCGCTGCTCCCATCGGCGCACGCGGTCGACCGCGAATACCGCCTGCTGTCGGCGCTGAGCCCGCTCGAATTTCCCGTGCCGGCGCCGCTGGCGCTGTGCGACGACCCGGCGGTCATCGGCGCGATTTTCTACGTGATGGAGCTGGCCAGGGGCCGGCCCTATGCGAATGGCGCCTTGCCCGACTTCGACCCGGCGACGCGCGGGCGGATGTACCAGCAGCTCATCGACACGCTCGCCGACCTGCACACCATCGACCCTGCCGCCGCCGATCTCGCCGACTTCGGCAAGCCGGGCAATTATT